>JAISYB010000074.1 GCA_031270215.1 Streptococcaceae bacterium
CCTTTGATAAAATATCGGTCATCAGCTGCCCACCCATGCCGGCAATTGTTAGCGTATCAATCTGGTCAGCTGCAGAAATTGCTGCAAGTCCATTTGCCAAGCGCACACTAATCTGTTCATCTAAGCTGTGCTTTGCAACCTCCTGCTGAGCACTTTCAAATGGCCCCTTAGCCACCTCTCCTGCAACTGCATAGCTTATCTTGCCACTCTTAATTAACAAGACCGGCAAATATGCGTGGGCGCTGCCAATATCAGCAACTCTGGCTCCCTTTGGTACAAAGCTTGCGACCATTGCCAAGCGTTTTGATAATTTTTCTCCATTCATTGCTGACACACCTACTCATTTTTATCCTGAAATCGTGCTTCTACTCGATATATGCGTTGCCCAAGTCCTGAAAACTTTGCTTCGTATTCGGTCATGATGTTGTCTGAATAATCGCTTTGATGTAAGTCTAAGGAAAGCCATTCAATCGTCATGCCGTAGCGTGAAAAGCTGGTCAGCGAATATTCAAACAGTCCTTGATTATCCGTTTTGAAATGAATTTCACCACGATTAACCAAAATTTCCTGAAATACATCCAAAAATTCCTGTGAGGTCAAACGTCTTTTTTCATGACGCTTTTTCGGCCATGGGTCACTAAAATTCAGATAAAGTAAATCAATCTCGCCGGGTGCAAAATAATTTGTCAAGCTGCTGCCATCAACATGCAGTAATTGAACATTTGAAATCTCAGAAGCTAGGACTTTATCTAAGACGTGACTGAGGACACTCAGCTGAATATCAACTGAAATATAGTTAATTTCAGGATTAGCTTTCGCAAGCTCCGTAATAAAGCGCCCCTTACCGCTACCTACTTCAATGTGAATGGGATGATGATTCCCAAATCGCTCCTGCCACTTCCCCTTAAACTGCTCTGGCGTTGTCACAACAATATCCGAATGAGCCTTCATATATTCTGAAGCACCCTTCCGATTTCTCATACGCATAATTATTTTTTCCTTTCAAAACTGCAAAATACGGGAAGCTTGAGCTTGAGTAAAATATAATCTCAAGCTTTTCTTTCTAAATCTAAATCAATGCCGAAACAATAGTATGGCTAAAAATGATTAGCTCCCTCTACATCACCTTATCCAACTTGTTAAGCTTTTATTCATCTCTTAATTTTTTCAGCAAAGCAAGCTCTCGATTAAAACGATAATTATCTCCAGCAGCGTAAAATTGATGCACTTGATTGAGAAAATTCAACTCAGCATACCATTTAAAGACCGGATATACCTCGGCATTTAGATTTTTACCATAGGCATAAAACCACTGCTTCCAGTATTTTTTATCAATATAATGTGTTAGTAGATATGAAATATCGCAAAGCTTGTCCCCAATACAGGCACGATCCCAATCGACTAAATAGACGTGATTACCTGAAATAATCCAATTACGATGATTGACATCTCCATGAATCAATGAAAAATCATGCCTTGAAAATGCAGGGAATGTCCGTAATTCATCAATCACTTTCGTCAAATAGCCGTTATTGAGCAGCTTTAAGTCTGCCTGCATCACAAACTCGTTATATAAAACTTCGGGAGATTTAACTGAAATATTCAGCTTTTGCGCCATTGAAAGCAGCGTTGAAGAACTGTGAAGATGCGCTAAAATCTCTGGAATCTCTATGAAATTGACAATCTCTCCTGCGGTTAAAATCTTACCATCTACCCATTCCTGAGCTGATAATATATCGCCACTTGGCGCACGCTTCGTCCACAGCAGTCGAGGCGTAATTGCCTCCTTCGCCAATGTCGCTAAGAGTGGTGTCGTATTCTTCTTAATAAATGCCCGTTCATCTCCCTTAATGCCGATGAATGACTGTCCAGTTTCTCCCGGAATCGGGCTTAATTGCCAATTATTATCAAGCTGTAGCATAATTCGCCCTTCTTTCTACAAAAATAAGTCAATTACCAGCACTAAAGACTACTCTATTTTAACGATAGCCTAAATAATCGTCAAGGGAATTTACAGCTTCAAGCGCTTGGGCAAATAAAACTGAGTAAAGCCAAGGCTAAAGAGCGTTAAAGCTAAAGGCATTACACTAACCATTCCTGAGCGGAATTTAATTCCAGCTACAAGACTTAAAAGTACTGTGCTCAATAGGAGAACATTTAAGATTAGCTGCTGCAAATTCTTTATCTTTTGTGTTGGTTTAATTGGATAAATCGCTGTTAGTAGCTGTGTGTCAAAGTGATGTGCTAAAGGAATCAACTGGAAGCCAATCAGATAAAGCACGATAATCGCAATCAAGATGACAATCATCAAGTTTTGAATCGAAAGAATAGCTAAAATTGCCAAACCATTTAGGCGCAAGACAAGATAAAAGTAAGCATTATTTCTAAAAAAAGCACGTTTGAAAAGATAGTAATAGGTATTTTCTACGTCAAAGCTTCTAATTTTTAGCGCAAAATCCAAATATTTCTTTCGAGAAACCTTACTGGAAAGCGAGGGTACGTCAGTAAACATCGAAATAAACCGATAAACACGCTCCTTACGCTCAGCCTCATTATCAATCAGCTGCTGCCATGCCAGACTTCCCTCAAGTCTGATAAATCTCCTAGTCACGACAAATAAAATACTGACAACAACGAGCACAAAAATTGGCGAGATAAATTGCATTAATACTAAGCTAATTAAATATTGTAAGTAAAAAACAAACCACATCCGGCGGGTATCTTGGTAAAATGATACAGCTTGTAGTCTTAAAGCGACAAGCTTTTCAAGCGTTTGGACGCAAAAGATGGCGATTATCTGGTAGAGCGGAAAACCAGTTGCCCTAAGATAGAGCGGCGCTAACGCTAAGATAACCAAAAGATTAACCAGAAGCGGCATCGGAGCTGAGGCTTTAAGAGCTGCCTTGAAATAGCTGCTAAACTGCTGCTCCTTAGGTAATAAGAAGCTCATATCCGCCTGCTCAGATAAAAGCTTAAGGCGACCGATATAAAAAGCAAGTAATAAGACGAAAATAATTGCCAGCTTGGCAAATAAATTTCCAACCTTAACCAGCTCAAGCACCTGCAAATAATAATAAGATAATGCACCAACAAGAAATAAAAGAACGATTGAAAAATGGTCATTGACAATGTATTTACTGTATTTCAGCAGCTCTTTTTGATACTTTGCCAAACGTTTTTGGTACAGCTCACGCATTCGTTTCACCTACTTTGGTCAAATGAATATAAATTTCATCCAAGCTTTGCTCAGGCAAATCAAACTGCTGGCGTAATTCCTCAATCGTTCCATCAGCAATCACTACCCCCTCATGTAAAACAACAAACCGATCGCAGAACTTCTCAGCAGTTGCGAGAATATGGGTACTCATCAAAATCGCCGCACCTTGCTTTTTTTTCTCCTCCATCAGCTCAACCAAGGCATTAATCGCCAAAGGGTCAAGACCTAAGAATGGCTCATCAATAATATAAAGGCTTGGTTCTGCCAAAAAAGCACACAAAATCATCACTTTTTGCTTCATTCCCTTGGAGAAATTCGCTGGAAACCAAGCTAATTTATCCTTCAGGCGAAAGAGCTCAAGCAGTGATTCTGCTCGCTCAAATGCGACCTCTTGGGGAATATCATAAGCCAAGGCTGTTACAGATATATGCTCCTCAAGCGTTAGCTCCTCATAAAGCGAGGGCTGCTCCGGAATAAAACCGATTTTTTTGCGATAGCTCTCTAAATCATCTCTTATAGTTTGCCCCTCAAGCGTAATCTCACCTGAACTTGGTGTTAATAGTCCGATGATTTCCTTGATAAGCGTACTTTTACCCGCACCATTTAAGCCGATTAAGCCGACTAATTCACCACTTGCTACCGTACAACTAACATCCTTTAATACTGGAAAATGCAAATAGCCGCCAGTAATATTTTTAATTTCTAAAGTCATAGCTTTTTTACCGCCCTTTGTCTTTTCCTCTAGTTTAGCAAAATTAGAAAAAATCAGCAAAGTTTGTTAAAATAAAAGTAGGATTTTTTCAATAGATGAACGGAGGATTTTTATGACAGCTTGTGTTTTTTGTCAGATTATTTCAGGAGAGATTCCAAGCGCTAAGATTTATGAGGACGAGAATATCTTAGCTTTCTTAGACATCACTCAGACGACTAAGGGGCATACCTTAGTTATTCCAAAACAGCATATTAGAAATATTTTTGAGATGCCCGAGGAGACTGCTGCGACGATTGGGAGAAAACTGCCACGCCTTGCAGCACAAATCAAGGAAAAGCTTGGCGCAAGTGGCATGAATATCATCAATAATAACGAAGCAGTCGCCTACCAGTCAGTCTTTCATGCTCATATCCACCTCATTCCACGATATTCCAAGACGGATGACTTCGCAATTAACTTTAGCAATCATCAGGCAGATTATCCAAGTCATGAATTATTATCAATTGCTGAAAGCCTGAAAATCGAAAACTAATCAACAGTATTTATCGCCTAGAGGAGAAGGGAGAAAAAGATGAGCTTAAAACGTTTTTTACTTGGTACTGCCTTAGGCTTTACCACAGCTTCTGTCATTACCGCCAAATACGGACGCGTAATCCGCAAGGAAATCAACTATTTATCCGAGGATTTAGGTGACTACCTGGCGGAAATCACCGAGGAAACCCAAGAAATAAGAGAGAAATTGCCGAAGATACAAAGCTATCTGAACACCACTGCCGCACCCATCATTAAAGACATCAAGGGTGATATTCGAGATTATCAATACCAAATCACACCACGGATTAAGGAGATTAAACAAAAAGTAAATGACTTACAAGAGAGCTTTGATCAACTGCATTGAAAAAGCAATCAAAAAGGAGGGTATCATGAAAAAATATTGGACTTTATTGTTTTTGCTACTTTGTACAATTACCCTGTCTAGCTGTACAGCTGAAAAGAAAGCAGCAACTG
>JAISYB010000079.1 GCA_031270215.1 Streptococcaceae bacterium
TTGATTTTTTATATTCTTAGATATGTTTTTTACTTTAATCAACTTTATCACCTCAATCTAACTTAATTTTTTTTGCTTTACTTATTGATACCTGAGCTATTACGTAAATTATCAAGCTTAGTAAAAAAGTTTCGATATTTAGTACACTGTCATATAAAAGCAAATTCAAAGTTTTCATTTGGAAGTCTGTCGCTAATATGATAACGATTAGGAAAATCACGCCTAAAATTGTTTCTAAATAATCTTTTCTAATATAAATACTCAAGCCTAAAACCGTTATACTTTCTAAAAATGCTATTCTTGATAGAATCATAGTTATCACTTTAATTTTACTTTCAAATTTATATGTATGTAACATATCGGGGGTAAACATTTTTACTAAAAAATACATCAGCGCAAAATACAGTATCACATATAGCGAAAGTTTTATGATAGTAATCCCCTTTATTTCATTAGTCAGTTTTCTATGATTTCCCGTTCGTGATGTCAACATCGTTAAATATGAATTAGGCGTAGTCAAACACTTAAATGCGCCAATAAAGAAGCCGCCCATCAGAAATAAAAATTGTGGCATAAATAAGGTTATATCCGTTTTATCTATGTACTCATATTTATTTGAGCTTACAAATATCCTATTAAAGAAATCATCTATGCTCAGCTTCATATTATCATCTAAAAGATATGTGCCTAGTCTATTCCTTACTAATAAAAATGAAGTTGTTGTAATACAGACTAAAATGATTATAAAAATAATATTATTTTTAAGTCTAAAATACATTTCGCTTAACCTTTCTTATTCCTAAGATATTTAAAGCAATCGCTACTGCGAGTATTAATATTAACGGTATAAAGGTCTCAAAAAATGAATATAGCGTGTTAAATGCTGTCACGCAATTAAAAATCTTAAATGGTAAATAATTCGTTAAAACGCCTAAATTTCCATATAAGTGATAGATTGCTAAGACAATGATGATTATTTTATATTCCTTATTTACAAAAAATGATATGCCTATCCCTAGCAGTGCAAATACAAATGCTAGCGCAAAATAGATAGTAAAGCTCATAAATATAAAAAATAAATATGGGTGTTTTGAATAAAAATCTTTTGGAAAAATCGATGCAAATTCGCCAATATAAGTAAAAGCTTTTCGGTTGTATACAAATATCGCAGCAAAAGAATAAAATGCACTAAAGGTTAAAGATGTTGTAAACGCGGCAATTAATGAATAGCTTAATATTGTCTTTAACAAAGCATTACCTAGCTTTTTAAATCGTTGTTTCCCCAAATTAAAATAACTCCTACATTCTTTATAAAACGGAAGAATTGGAATTATAAAGAAAATCGGGAGAAAATTTATTGTATAAAACATGGATGAATCGACAAGATTGGGCCATGTCATAATTTCTCTTAAAAATGCCATCATCATTTCTTTTTTATCACCTTGTACCAAGTCTGGTGCTGAGTAATCCATAAAAACAATCCCTAAAAACTCACTTGCAAACATCCAAGATATTAAAAGTGATAAAAACAGTAGTGAAAACGTTATGATGATATATTTATTGATTAACCTTGTTTTAAATATCTTCATTATCTCATTCCCTTAAAGTTGAAAGACTAGAAATCTAAAACTCCTAGCCTTTCTCTTAATATTTTTAAGCGTTATCTGGTGACCAAGAACCTTTTATAGTTACTGATCCACCACCAGTGTTATTGGTCTTTCTTAATCCTAGACGGTAGTAATAACCACCTTGAGCATTAGGTGTTGCAAATTCTGCTCTTTTCCCCCTTTGTACTTCTGTACCTCCTCTAAATGCACCCTCGCTATTTTTCATATTAGCGCTAATCCAAGCATCTCCTGATGTATCTGTTAATAAATTAATAACTCCATTAAGCCCTGTCGTAGATTTTAATAAATAACCAGTAAATTTTTCTGCTCCAGAATATGTAACTGTAAAGTTCTCAAATCCTTCAAGCGCTCTTGCGGACGTAACTGTTGCCCCCAGTCCAACGTATAGACCTAATACTAAGCCTAATGATAAAATCCTTTTTTGTTCATGTTTATTACCCCTCCCGTAATTTTAACTCTATCACTATATTAAAATTTTATAGTGAAATTTTATATAAACTCGGAACTCTCATGATAATTCCGAGAATATAACATTAGTTCTTACCCTTTATTACCCTCTTACTATACCATACAATCTTTTTTTTGCACAAACTTTTCTGTTTTTAATTATTCGTTTAATTTTTAGGCTATTGCTACGTCGTTAAACGCTGCTGTCCGATATTGGCAGGCACACCGTAAGTGATTTCCGAATTTAAAAAAGCTTGAGATTATCCCAAGCTTTTTACTATTTATACTTCTCTCAGATTTTCTGTGAACGAACCATTTACTGGCTGTTCTTTCAAAATTTTTCATCTTAAGCTTAATCATCAATTTCTCAAATAAGCTGATTTCTACCTTATCTTCCCTTTCATCACTCTCGCAATTTCACGCTCTTGGTCTTTGCGTTTGAGAGTTTCTCGTTTATCGTATTGTTTTTTACCGTGAGCGATACCGATTAAGACCTTGGCATAGCCATCCTTGATATAAACCTTAAGCGGAACAATCGTCGTGCCGGGATTTTTTAATTCAATAGCTAATTGGTTAATTTGCCTGCGGTGAAGCAAAAGCTTTCTTGCTCTGAGCGGATCATGGTTGTAAATATTTCCCTGTTCATATGGCGAAATGTGCACATTATACAGCCATGCCTCACTCCCTCTAACACGCGCATAGCCGTCCTTCAAATTGATTTTCGACTGTCTAATCGACTTAATCTCAGTGCCTTGCAGGACAATCCCCGCTTCAATTGTTTCTAAAATTTCATAGTCATGCCGCGCTTTCTTATTCTGGGCTAAAACGCGACCTTCTCCTTTTGGCATTTAATCACCTCTTTTACTCTCTAGCGCTTCTTGCGTCCTTTTTTCTTCTTCGTAGCTTTTTGATAAAATGGCTGCGGATTGCCTTTAGCTATTGGTTGTTTGCTTGGTTTTTTCTTAGCTTTTTGCACCGTTTTGACAAATTCCTCATCGAGCTGGGCAAGCATTTTAAAGTCAATCTCACCGGTTTCTGCGTCTGATTTTACCAATTCAACCTCAATTCTTTGCCCAAGCTTGAGTACTCGACCGCTCTTTTCTCCGATTAATGCCATTGTATTTTCTTGATAATTGAAATACTCATCCAGATTGCTGATATGAATCATGCCCTCAATCGAGTTAGGTAATTCGACAAATAAACCAAAGCGTGTGACACTTGAGATGACCCCGACAAAACTTTCGCCAACGTATTCTGACATAAACTCAGCCTTCTTAACCTTCTCAACTTCACGCTCAGCATCAACCGCACGTCTTTCACGCTGACTAGCCTGTGTTGCAATTTCACCTAATCGCTCTAGCAGCTTTTCTTGATTTAGCTTCGGCTTATCCTTGTAAAAGCGAATCATTCGGTGAACAATTAAATCAGGATACCTGCGGATTGGCGAGGTAAAATGTGTGTAAAATTCTGCCGCCAAACCAAAATGTCCTTCATTGATTTCTGAATAACGTGCCTGCTGCATACTTCTAAGCAGCATATTACTCAAGATAGCTTCACTCTCACGTCCCTTTATCCGCAATAAAAATGCCTGCAAGTCACGCTGGTCAACTTTACTAATCGTTCCCTTTACACTTTCACCCAGCATACTTGCAAAATTGAAAAATCGTGTTAATTTCTCCATTTTCGGGTGTTCATGTATCCGATAGATAAATGGCAGCTTACGTTGCGCAAAATGCTCAGCTACTGTTTCATTAGCAACAAGCATGAATGACTCAATCAACCGCTCGGCAACACCACGTGACCTTACCTTAATATCAGTCGGCACGCCTGCACTATCGACAATAATCTTCGCTTCTGTCGTTTCAAAGTTTAATGCACCGCGCGTTTCACGCTTTGCCTCCAAGATGTGATGTAAAGATTTCATCAGCGTAAGCATTGGCACCAACGTTTGATATTGTGCAGTTAATGCTTCGTCCTCGTCAAAAATCGCATTAACATCATCATAAGTCATTCTCGCATTCGTTTGAATCACTGACTCATCAAGCTTATAGCGTACAACTTTCCCTTTTTGGTCGATTTCCATTAAACAAGTCATGGTTAATCTCGGCACATTTGGATTGAGCGAACAAATGCCATTGGATAATCTTTCAGGCAACATCGGTACGACACGATCCGTTACATAGACACTCGTACCACGTTCAAATGCCTCAGTATCTAAGGCTGAATGTTCAGTCACATAATGTGATACATCTGCGATATGAACGCCTAGCTCAAAGTTGCCATTCTCTAAACGCTTGACCTGTACAGCATCATCTAAATCCTTGGCATCAGCGCCGTCAATCGTTATAATCTCAGCATCTCTGAAATCCAAACGACCTGCAAATTCCTGCTCACTCGCTAGCTCCGGTATTGTTTTAGCTTCTGCAAGTACCTTTTGAGGAAACTGAAGTGGAATATCCATTGACTCAAGGATTTCCAAAACGTCAATCCCGCGCGTTTCTTTATCCGCCAAAACCTCGGTAATCTTGACCTGAAAGGTTTGCGGAAACTCTATATTAGGATAATAGGTAATCTCTGATGTGACTAAGCTGCCGTCCTCTGGATTTAATCCCTCTCGTTCAGCATATGCTAGATAAGGTATTTTACGATTTTTTGATTGAATCGTCCCGATTAAATCCGTTTCCGCGATTGTTTGAGCGTCAAGTGCACGAAAAATACCGACAATCTTGGTTAATTTTCGTTCAATGATTTGGGTAATCTTACCCTCTGCCCCACGATTTTGTGCTTGATTGGCAAGACCTATAACCACAAATTCAACCAGATCACCATCTAAGGCAAACAAGGTATGTTCCTTAGCAACGTAAATCTCTGGCTCGTCAGGGTCAACTGAAATGAAGCCAAACCCCTTTGCGTTAGCACGAAAAATACCGGTTAATTTAACCTTTTTACTGACAACACCGATTTTCCCATTTGCTTTGATTTCAACCTTACCGGCACGCTCCAAGCTTGCAATGATTTGAACTAAATGTTTAAAATCGCGTGCCTTGGTTAATTGTAAGCCACTTGCTAGCTCTTTCATTGAAATGCTAGACTTGCTTTGATTTTTTAAATAATTGAAAATTTCTTGTTTTGTTTTCATAAACACACTTTCTTGAATAATAAAATTACTTGTTCTGCTTTCAAAAACACACGTTCTTGAATAATAAAATTACTTGTTCTGTTTTCATAAATCCACTTTCTTGAATAATAAAAATTACTGGCTCTTTTATCTAAATGACAGTCTTGGTGCCATAAAAAACGAGATTAAAGCCTTGACTTTGGATAACAAAAAGAGGCTGTGACATAAGTCGCACCTCTGTTTAATGTTCGTAATTACGGGGAACAAACGCTGCCGACTAGTCAGCACCTAAGGGAAACCTACTAAGGCATGTTGCCACTAGCTTTTCCTTAAGCCACCAAAGTGGCAACTTCATTGCCTGAAAAGCGAAAATTTTCAAACATTGGCGAATATTTGCCCACAATTCCCTAATTGCTACGTCGTTAAACGCCGCCGTCAATCTTTATTTTGATGATAAAAAGACAATCAGAAACGCAATAATCAGCCAAACACCAGTTAAGACTGCTGTGGCACGCTGCATCACTGCCTCAAAGCCACGAGCCTTTTGCTTGCCGAATAATTGATCTGCGCCGCCAGTAAAGGCACTAGCTGCCGAATTTTGCTTGCTTGGTTGCATTAAAATTGTAATCACGATAATAATTGAAAGAACGACTAAGATACCAACTAGAATATTACTCACTTCTACCTCCACTTAAATTCACTTTGGTTATTATAGCATATAAATATGACAAATAAAAATATTTTTGCAAAATAGCCAATTATATTAAGTGAATGACTACGATTTTCTAAGTAGCTCTTGGTAAGCGACATTTTTATCAAACTCTGCTTTAGCAAATGGACAAAGTGGCAATACATGTAATTTTTTCTCTTTAGCAATCGCAACTGCTTGCGCAACCAATGCTTCGCCAATACCGGCACCACGATAATCCTCTACGACAAAGGTATGATTGATAATCATTAAATCATCACTCAATACCCAAGTAATCTCACCTAATGGCGTCTTGCCATCTGCAACCATTACTAAACGCTCTGGTTCTTGATAAAATTGTAAATCTGCCATATGTCACCTACTTTTCTATGTATTTTAATGCGCCTGAAGGGCAAGTGTTGATAACAGCGATATCGTCTGCCACAGTGCTATTGTCAGGAATGACCCATGGACGTCTGCCGACCTCAAAAACTGCGTGATTACCTCGAACACAGTTGCCAACATGTGCACAAATCTCCTCCGACCAGTAAATATCAATATCCTTACCATGATATTTTCGATAGCCCATTTCTAGCAGCAGCTCCTCTGTTACCTTTTGGTTATCAATCATACTGCCGTCCATAAAATCTCCTCCTTAGCTCTACTTATTCCTATGTGAAGCGTTTCCACAATTGCTATAAATTAATTATAACAATTATACTTTCATTTTCAAAGTAATAAGTAGCTAATAAGAGTGGTAAAATCGTCATTTTTTTGTCATAATATTTAAAGCTAGTGTATAAGGAGGAAAAATGGAAAAAAAGAAAAAATCAAGATTTCAAAAGATTACACTCATTGTTGTCTGGGTAATGCTGATTGCAACTGTCGGCGCATTGATTTTAAGCTCAATCTTTGCATTGAGTTAAGTTGATAGTTCATTTGCTGAAATCTCTAATAATTTTGTCTATAAAGCCGCCCTTCACGTGCAAAATGCTTGAGCATGAAGGGGCTTTTTGCTTATTTTAGTTAATAACCGAACTCGCTTTACACGTATTAAGGCTACACTGCCGTATTGATTCGACGACATACCGTCAGAAATTAGTTTAATCTCTTTCTTTTGGTTGAAGCCGGAATGTTTAACTTTTGTCTATATTTGACAACCGTTCTTCTAGCAACGCTCATTCCGTCCGCTTCAAGCTTTGCTTGAATCAATGCATCAGATAATGGTTTGAGCTTATCCTCAGCTGCAATAATTGCCAACAGCTTCTGCTCTAGGGTGTCAGTTGTCGTAACTTCATCTCCAAAAGTTGCTGCAACGAAGAAGTGCTTCAGCTCAAAAACGCCACGAGGGGTATCAATGTATTTATCATTAACTGCGCGAGAAATCGTTGAGTCATTAACCTCAAGACGAACTGCCAAATCTCTTTGTGTTAAAGGGAGCAACTGGTCTGTTTTGTTTAGGAAAAAATTCTTTTGATAATCAGCAATGACACGTGTAATCTTCTCGACCGTCCGAACTCGGCGTTCTAAAGCTTCGTTTAACTGATGAATTAAAGTCGTTTTGCGCTTGAGATACGCTAGGGTATCTGCATTTTTCAGCTCAGACAATTCCCTTAAATAACGCTCGTCAATCACTAGCTGTGGGAGATTACCCTTAAGGGACGTCACACTCAAGCTATCTCCTACAGCAGTAATTTTCACCTCGGGAATAATTCCCATGCGCTCTGAAACACGAAAAGCACCGGCAACATTAGCGGTAAATTGCTTTAAGTAATCCCTAATTTCCTGCACCTCAGCAAGCGAGATATTACATTTGCTAGCGACTGCTTGCCACTTTTGCGTTGAAAGCTCATCAAAGGCATTTTCCAAAACATAATAAGCGGCGTTTGGCGCAAAGTCATCTCTTTCACATTGAAGTAATAAGGATTCCTGTAAGCTTCTAGCACCAATACCTGCCGGATCTAGCTGCTGAAACAAGGTTAAGGCATCAATCAATTGGACTTTACTAATCCCCTCAGCCTGACAAAATGCTGCTTCGTCCTCAAGCTTAAGATAGCCCTGTTCATCTAAAAGGCTAATAAAGCTCAACATAACCCGACGCAAAAGCGTGTCACGATACTGCTCCGTAATCTGCCGCTTCAAGTATTCTTCAAGCGAAACGTCTGAAACAACCTCTTGATTAAAGATGTCTCCGATAATTTCAACACGGTTGATATTGGGATATTGTATTTCTAAAAAGGGATTTTCCTCGTACTCTTTATTTAAAAGCTCGCTAATATCTGCAACGCTTCCGCTCAGATAGTTAAGTCCTAATTGTTGCTTTTGTGATAAGACCTGCTTTTGAGTCTGCGTTTGTCTTTGACTCTGACTATATGTTAATTCCACTATTTATCACCTCAATTACTGCTGTTATTTTTGCTTATAGTTTCTAAGGAACGTTTCAAGTGCGCCTAGAGCAGTTTTCAAGTCGTCCTTCTTTGGTAGATAAACAATCCTAAAGTGGTCGGGTGCGTGCCAGTTAAATCCACGACCATGTACCATTAGAACCTTATGCTGATGTAGAAAGTCTAAAACGAATTGCTCATCATCTGTAATATTGAATTTCTTGATATCTAGCTTTGGAAAGATGTAAAAAGCAGCCTTAGGCTTCACTACCGAAATTCCTGGTATTTCCTTAAGGGCATTGTAAACAAACTCCCGTTGCTCATAGATACGTCCTCCGGGAAGAAGTAGCTCATCACTAGACTGATAGCCTCCTAGCGCTGTTTGAATGATTTGCTGGCTCAAAACATTGGAGCAGATTCGCATTGAGGAAAGCATGTTTAAGCCCTCAATATAACCCTGTACTTTTGACTTATCGCCTGATAAAACCATCCAACCGACACGGAAGCCTGCAACTCTATGTGATTTGGACAAGCCACCTAGAGTGATGACAAAAAGGTCGGGGGCAAGAGTTGCAACCGGCACATGAACATAACCGTCCATCACTAGATGATCATAGATTTCGTCTGAGAAGATAATCAGCTGATGCTCTCTTGCTACCTTAACAATCTCCTCTAAGACTTCCTTAGGATACAAGGCACCTGTCGGATTATTCGGATTGATTAAAACGATTGCCTTAGTTCTTGATGTAATCTTTTTCTTAATATCATCAACGTCCGGATACCACTCAGCAGTCTCGTCACAGATATAATGCACAGCATTACCACCGGCAAGAGAAACACATGCTGTCCATAATGGATAGTCCGGCATTGGCACTAAAATCTCATCACCATTATCTATCAAGCCCTGCATACACATATTAATCAGCTCGCTGACACCGTTACCTGTATAGATATCATCTACATCAACATTTGGAAAGCCCTTAAGCTGGCAATATTGCATAATCGCTTTGCGTGCTGAGAAGATTCCTTTTGAGTCTGAGTAGCCCTCAGAGTTTCTAACGTTTATAATCAAATCCTTGATAATTTCATAAGGCGCTTCAAAGCCAAATGGCGCAGGGTTGCCGATATTTAGCTTTAAGATATTTACCCCTTTGCGCTGCATTTTTTCTGCTTCGTCTAAGACAGGACCACGGACATCATAACTGACATCATCAAGCTTTGATGATTTTGAAAAGTATCTATTCATTATTGCTCCTTAGCTTTTAAATTATTTAATTTTCGCATTTCAACTCACTATATCTTTTATCTTACGCTTTTATAAGCTCTTTTTCAAATCAAACTGGCAAATCTCCTGTCATATCGTGTGCCGGCAAGCGTTAGAGATAGATGGATACAAAGGTTGAGCAAGCTGTAGCATAAGCTTATTTGCGCCAGATAGCATAAGTCTATCACCACGTAGAACTCGGAAAAAGTACCAAAACTAGACCGCAGGTAGCGAAGATAAAAGGGGATATAAATAATAAGTTAATCTTGTTAAAGCAGGTAGAGGGAATCGAACACTCCTACTCAGCCGAATGCTTTTAAAAACAATTCTGAG
>JAISYB010000142.1 GCA_031270215.1 Streptococcaceae bacterium
ATTCCAACGGAGGTAGTGAAATGACGGCAAAGCTGACAGGTACTTTTTTATCTTTGGGCAGTATTTTAAAATTAAAAGATACAGAGGACGATACTTTACTTTATGTAGTTATAGCTAGAGCTATCATGGAAAATGAAGATGAGGAGATTGTTCCAAGGTATAGAGTTGTCGCACATCCACAAGGAGTTGTGCCAACTCAGGAAGTTTTAACTATAAATGCCACGCAAATCACAGAGGTAATTTTTGAAGGATATTCAGATGATAGCGATACACAGCTTTTGAAAGGATTGCTTGATATGGTAGAAAATGATGTTGAATCTGCAAATAAGGAAGAAGTTGAGGAAGATACATCAGAAGAACCCGAACTGGATGAAGCAGAACGATTAAAAATAGATCCGTTTTATAAATTTAGAAGTTAGAAAGCAGAGGAAGAAGAATGGGACGCGATAGAATTATTTCAAATGTAGGCACAGCAGAACAGGCGATTACTGGTGTTAAACATGTTTCGAGTAAAAAAAGTAATACCTGTCAACTAAGTCAAAGCAACATCTCTAGTATGAAAGATGGGGCAAAAGTTGCGAATCAACTTTTATCTGATTTGAATAAATTAACTAAGTGTGTTCAAAAACAAGCAGATAAATTCCCACAACTTGCGAAAGCAATTGAAGTGCGAGATAGTAAGGTTAAGTTTAAATAAAAATTTAGATGAAGGGGAACTTATGACAGTAGATAAGAGTGCAAATGAACGATTTGAGCTTGGGCGTCAAATCAATGAAAAAGAACATCAAATGACCTCTTTAGCGGTTGATAAACGTAAAAGTCGTGAAACTTTGGAAAATCTTGAAAGTAGCCTAGCTAAAAATTTTAGAAAGTTGGAAGAACTGAACACAGAGCTTAGCAATGCAGGTAGCAAAACAGCTCAGTGGTCGCAAAGTGAGGACGAAGGAATGCGAAAAGCATTATCTCGTCTGTTGTCCTCAGAAAATGAAAAGCTGACAAAAATCTTTAACAAAACAATTCAAAATCTAGAAGAAGAACGAGGACAGCTTCGAGAGGAAAGGAGCAATTTACCATGGGATTAAAATATTCAAGTAGCGATTCAAGTCAGTTGATAAGTGCCCTATCAAATAACTTGAGAAGTGCAAAATCAACAGTTGAACAGTTGAAATCAGGGAGTCAAAAGTTGACTCAAACAATTGATGGCAATTCCTTATCGGGTGCTGCTTACACAGCGGGTAAAGGTCTTTTCAAAGACCTCATTATTCCAACTATCAATCGTACAACAAATGCAATTGATGGTGTGCAAAGGGATTTAAATCGTTATGAAAGTGCGAATCAGAGCATCTCTGGTGAAGATTTTTTAGATTCAGATAATCTTAAACAGCAGATTGCGGTTAAAAAAGCGATGAAAAAAGGTCTTGAGGAAACAATGAAGTATTACGATTCTTTGACTAAAATCTACCCTATTGCTTCATTTATAGAAGAAGTCTTTCATTTTAATAAACAGTTAAGCAAAAATATTCATAACTTGGAAGAAAAAATCAAGGAATTAGAGAAAAAACTCAAAAAACTGAATGATTTTAAGCTTCGTACCAACGGTTTGTTTAATAATGGTTTGAATAATTTAAAAATTGCTATGCAGAGTGTTTTGGTGCTGAACGGTGTGGTTGTTAATAGTGATGGAAGTTACAGGTTGCCAGCTGGAGCGGATAAGTCTTGGTTTACGAAAATTCAGAAAGGAAAAGCAGTTTCAGAGATGGAACAAATAGATGCAATCCTTAATAAGAAAAATCCAACAGTAGCAGATATGGACAAGATATTAGAGTATGCAAAAAAACATCTTGATTCTGATATTCCACAAGATATGATTGATTGGCTGAAAAAGAATAGTGCAAAACTTTCTGATTCAGTTGGAAACTATGAAACAGTTGCTAACTTTATGGAACAACTAGGATTGGGTATTCAAAAATTTGGAGGGCTGGTAACTGTTCTTGAAGGAATAAAAGGACCTAATAATTCTTTTGTCATGGTAAATCCCAATGGTTTTGGGCAGACTGTTGTTAATGGAGGTTCAAAATTAGCAAATGTAGGTAAGTATGTCGGAAAAGGCTTTATGATTGCAGGTTTTGGACTAGGTATGTATGACGATATGGCAAATAATGATAAAACATTTGGTCAAGCAGTTATGCACAACGGGTCAGCTTTAGGCTTTGGGGCGGGTGCATCAGTTCTTCTTTTGGGTTCAAATCCAGTGGGTTGGGCAGCTTTAGGTGCTATTGGTGTCGGTGTTGCTGCAGGAGCACTCTTTAATTTAGCCTATGATAACAATTTTTTAGGTATGCAAGATGGATTAGACTTTCTAGGTAGCAAAGTAGATGACGGAATGAAATGGCCTAGTAAAGAAGCAGATAAAAAAATCAAAGAGGTTAGACAAGCAATTGAAGGAACAGTGAATGCTATCAATCCTTTTAATTGGGCGTGGTGATAGTAATGGAATCAAGAATAAAAAGTGTTTTTAAAAATGATAGATATAAAATTATTCAAACGGAAGATGGGCAATATTTTTTACTTGATACAGATGATAGAAAAATTTCGATTGTATTTTTTCTTCAAAATTGGTTTGGTTATCATAAAGTGATAAAAATAA
>JAISYB010000180.1 GCA_031270215.1 Streptococcaceae bacterium
CCATTAGTGAAAAAAATATCGTTTTGGTAAAATTAAATTTTTATGCAGCTAATAAGTTTAAAAAGACTTAATTTAATATTAAGAGACTTTTCAATTACTCATAATTGTGCTAGTATCTAGAATTAATTGGTTGTAAAAGATTAAATATATGTTACAACTATTCCTCATCAATCTATAAAATCACCGTAGGGGAGCAGCAGGTATGAAAAATGAAGTCTTACGTTTTATTGGGAAGTCGCTATTTTATGCGCTTGTTTTGATATTATTATTATATTTTTATCACTTCAACCATTCGAATGGTGTTCATTTTATTTATCAGGAATTTTAGGAGAAGATGTTATGACAAAGACGATTATTGCTCAGCTTTTTACAAAAATAGAAACTGATGGAGAAGTAGCAGCGTTTATCGATAAGGCGAATGAATACAGCTACTACCAATTAGGCAACGACATTGTCGAAGTGGCTCAAAAAATTAATCAAAAAGAAGTTAAAAAAGGGCCAATTATTGTTTATGGCGTTAATGACTACCGAGCATTATCTGTCTTTTTAGGAGCGAATTTATCTGGGCATGCTTATGTGCCGATTGATGCACATTCGCCGCTTGAGCGTGTCAAGCTGATTGTAGAAGCGTGTGAACCCGCAGCTATTATCATTACGATTCCGGAAATTGATTTGGCATTAAAAGCGTTGTTTGAAAATTATTCAACACTTAGCTTGCATGATTTTGATTTCAAGAAAAAACATGATTTGACAACAGTTGATATTTCGCAGGCTATAAGTGGCACTCAGATTAATTATATTATCTACACCTCCGGAACAACCGGCGTGCCAAAGGGTGTTGCTGTTTCACATGACAATTTATTAACATTTACCGATTGGATGATTAATGATTTTGTACCAATCAACAACAATCAAATTTTAAGTCAAGCACCCTTTAGCTTTGACTTGTCTATTTTTAGCTTATATCCAAGTTTGCTTTCAGGCGGGACATTAGTGGCGCTTTCGCGTGAGGAAACGTTGAATTTTAAAGTGATGTTTGAGCGTTTAAATCGTTCGGTAATCAATACTTGGATTTCAACGCCATCTTTTATCGATATTTGCTTGCTTGACCCGAGTTTTACCCAAGAAAATCATTCAGCAATGCAGCAATTCATCTTCTGCGGTGAGGAGCTGACAATTAATACTGCCCAAAAGCTTCGCCAAAAATTCCCAGCAGCAGTCATTTGGAATACTTATGGGCCAACTGAAGCAACTGGTGCGGTGACTTATACCAAGATTACTGACGAGATACTTAAAAACTATGACCGTTTACCAATTGGACAAGCTAAGTCGGGAGTTGAGATTAAAATCCAAGATCCTGAAACTAAAGCTTTTTTGCCCCAGGGTGGTCGCGGAGAGATTGTCATTACAGGTAATTCGGTTGCCTTAGGCTACTACAAAAATCCTGAAAAAACTGCTGAGGCTTTCTTTGAGGTTGACGGTATTTCTGCCTATCATACGGGAGACGCAGGTTTGATTGATGAATCAGGACAGCTGCGTTACTTTGGGCGACTTGATTTCCAAGTCAAATTTAATGGTTTTAGAATTGAGCTGCAAGATATTGAGGCGCATTTAACAGCTATTGAAGGTGTTGAAAAATCAATTGTTTTGCCCGATTATACGTCAGATAACAAGGTTAGACGTTTAGTGGCAGTAGTTCAAGGTGAAACAAATGCAGATGAACGAGCATTTACAAAATATTTGAAGCAGAGCTTGTCTGAGCGGATTATGGATTATATGATGCCCTCAACCTTCAAATACGTTGACACTTTTCCTCTAACTCAAAATGGCAAGATTGATCGCAAAGCAATCACTGATATTATCTTAGGAAAGTAGAGGTAAATTAATGCAACCATATGAATCACCACTGTATTTTATTATCTTAGGAATTTGCCTACTTCCGCTAGTTATTGGACATTTGTTTGGTAAAAAGTGGATGACATACCAAGTTATCTTTACGATTATTTTCTTGTACATCGGCTTTTCCGGCTCAGTCACTCTGTTTTCCTTTGTTGGTTTTGGCATTTGGCAGACGATTTTGATTAAGCTGTATAATTTTTATCGTAAACGAAGCAATCAGATGTTTCCTTTTATTTTAAGTGTGATACTTTCAATCGCACCGTTAGCGATCGTTAAGATTTCTCCTGTAATCAATTCAAGTCATCCGTCATCTATTTTTGGCTTTCTGGGGATTTCGTATCTGAGTTTTCGTTCGATTAATGTTATCATGGATTTGCGTGATGGCTTAGTAAAAGAAGTATCAACGCTGAATTTTCTGTATTTCCTATTCTTTTTTCCAACTTATACGAGTGGTCCAATTGACCGCTACCGGAGATTTGAAAAGGAATTGAAGCAAAAGGAAATTAAGAATTATCCGGTATTACTAAATAAAGGGATTTTTAGTCTATTTCTAGGCTTCCTTTATAAATTTATTATCGGTTATCTGATTGATACCCATATCCTGCATGAGATGGCAATTCGCGCGACAATCCATCCAACCTTTTTAAATATGCTCATCGTGATGTATGCCTATGGTTTTTACTTATTTTTTGACTTCGCCGGCTATTCATTATTTGCCGTTGGCGTCAGTTATTTAATGGGTTATGACGTACCAATCAACTTTGACAAGCCATTTTTAAGTCGCAACATTAAGGAATTCTGGAATCGTTGGCATATGAGCTTGAGCTTTTGGTTTCGTGATTTTGTCTATATGCGACTGGTTTACTTCATTATGAAGAAAAAACTGATGAAAAATACAATTGCTATCTCAAATGTCGCATATATCGGATTATTTGGTTTAATGGGGATTTGGCACGGAGTGACGTGGTACTATATTTTATACGGTTTTTATCACGCAGCTTTGATGATTCTAACCGATGTGTGGCTGAGGTGGAAGAAAAAACACAAGGGATTAATTCCTGAGAATAAGCTTATGGATTGGATTAGTCGGATTTTACTGATTCATGCGGTGCTGTTTAGCTTCTTGATTTTTAGCGGCATGTTTGACTTTGCGATTAAGCATTATATCAATCCAAGTCGAATGAATTTACCAAATTTTTAAATAAAATATAAGGAGAAATATAATGGATAAAAGAGTGTATGATGTCATTGAGCGTGTATCTGGTAGCGATGAATTTTTGTCAGATATTGAAATGGATTTGTTTGAAGAAGGCATTTTGGATTCAATGCGGGCGATTATGTTAATTGTTGAATTGGAAAATGAGTTTGATGTGTCATTGCCACCGTCTGAAATGGATCGTGATGAGTGGAATACTGCTTCTAAGATTGTTAAGCGTATTGAGGAGAAGTTGAATGACTAAACGTGCAGCATTCATTAAAGCAGTTGGTCCTTTAATCGTTGCTTTTCTGATTGTTGGCGTCATTCTTTTCTCCCCATTAAATCGGCCAAAGCATTTTAATAAACAGGACATTGATGATTTTGCAATTAGCCAATCTAACCAGATTTTTATCGGTCAATCGATTAAACGTACCGCTTTTGAAAATCCAAATTTATTACCAATCTTTGGTTCAAGTGAGTTGAGTCGTTTTGATAGCTTTCATCCAAGTATTCTGGCAGAAAAATATAAACGCTCGTATACTCCGTTTTTAATTGGTACGCGCGGCACGCAATCCTTGGTGCATTATTTTTATTTAAATGCAATTAGTCAGCAAATGAAGGGGCGCAAGGCTGTCTTTATTATTTCGCCACAATGGTTTGTGAAAGACGGCATTTTGCCTCAGGCTTTTGCCACCTATACTTCGCCTGAGGCGCTTTACAGCTGGGCTGAGCAAAATAGCTCAGCTAAAGAGGATACGCAAGCGATCGCCAAGCGTTTGCTTTCATTTGACTCGGTGACTAATGACTATGCCTTAAATGATATTTTTCAACTGATGAGTGTCGGTGAGAAGCCAGCGATTTTAAATATGGCATATGGCGATTTTCAGGAGAATCTATTCAGAGCAGAGGATAATTTGTTTTCTAGATTTACAAGAGGCAGGCAACGTGTTGACATCGAAAAGAAGATGAAGCTTTTGCCTGAAAAGTATGATGTAAATAAATTGGACGAAATCGCAGAGCAGACCGCTAAAAAGCGAACAAGTAATAATGATTTCATGATTATTAACAAATTTTATGATCATCGAATTAAGAAAAAAATAAAGACATTTGCAGACTCGCAAAAGGACTGGAGCTATTTACAATCCGTTGAATATTCTGATTTTCAAATCTTATTAAATCAGCTTGCAGAATTGAAAATGGATGTTTTATTTGTTATTCCGCCAGTTAATGGTACATGGACGGAATATACGGGACTAAATCCGGAAATGTTGGATCAGTTTTCAGTTAAAATTAAACGTCAGCTACAAACGCAGGGCTTTAATCAGATTGCTGATTTTACAGATAAGCGGGATGAACCGTATTTTATGGAGGATACGATTCATATCGGCTATCGTGGATGGGTCGCTTTTGACCAAGCTTTACAAGCTTTTATGGCGAAAAAACATCAAACTAATTACCAAATCGACAATGCCAGTTACTTGAGTGATGAGTGGGATAATCAAATCCCATAAAGATAATCAAGGGGAGGTTTAAACAATGCTTAAATTGATTAGACGAATTGTGCTGTTTACTTTATTGATTATGATGTTAATTATTGACCCTTTATCTGCTAATGAAAAGGTGGCAATTCAAGCCAAGGGAACTGATGCTCCAACGAGTACTTTGATTAATAACGAGGCGGATTTGACGGACTATTTAAAAAAAGCCAATCAAAATCAGAAGTATACCGATGGCTTACTCGCTTTTATGCATTATCATCAGATTTCTGGGGAATGTGTTATCAGACGTAATGGTCAAGTGATTGCTGTTGCAAGCACAGGTTATGTGGATAAAAATTCCGAAAAACAAATCACCAACAATCAGCCAATGGCTATTGCCTCTATCTCTAAGACATTTTGTGGTGTGGTAATTGAACGCTTGGTTGAGCAGGGAAAAATGAGTTATGATGATTTGTTGAGCAAATATCTATCGGACGTTGAGGGCGCTGATGAGGTCACCATTCGTCAGTTATTAACGCATACCTCCGGCTTTCAAAATAAAGAGATTGAACCTGAGCAAAGATTAAAAACACAGGCTGCCGTTGAGGATTTTACTAAATCTATCACAACTCATCATGCAGAAAATGATTTTAACTACGCTAATTCTAACTTTGTTTATCTCGCCTTGGCGGCATCAAAAGCCAGCGATAAAAATTATCAAACACTGGTGCAGACGCTAATCTTGAAACCATTGCAGTTAAAACATACCTTTTTCTTAGATGATTTGTCTAAGTACTTCGTTTTACCGATAAGCTATGCAGTAGTTGACGGTGTCCCTTTTCAACAAGAGGAAACTAACTATTCTGAAAAGTTATTGAGTAGTCTATTGGGGGCAGGAGATTTGCTCTCAACAGCAAGCGACTTAGATACTTATTTCGATGATTTAGTATCTAAGCTGTTGTCCAATACGGAGTATCAAAGGCTATTTCATCAGCAAGCTGTAAATGATTACCAATCAGGAATTTGGTTTAGTTCTGATCTACGTACGTGCTTGGGTAATTTTAATGGGCAGGGGATTCGGGCAGTCGTTGTCGGGACAGAGGACGGAAAAAATCAAGTCACCTTAATCACTAATCAAAGTGATAGCGGGGACTTGACAAAGCTTGCTACGGAATTACGTCAGGACTTTCAGCTTAGCTCTGATTAAAAGAGGGTTGTTGGGTTTGCTGTTTATTCGGATTGGAGTAGGGCGGAGCTTGGGATGATATTTTGTCCGAAGCTTTTTGCTAATTTCTCTACGCTTTCAAAGACATTTTCTCTGTATTCTTCTTTGACAGATAGAAAAACACTGTGTAAAATGGTATGATTGAAACTGTGTGAAAAACAGCTACTATTGCTCAGTGCACTATTCGTATGCTTATAGTGTCGCTTGATAGTCGTGTTGCCAGTTGATCTCCTGCCAATTGATTACTTGGTGCAATTTTCATTTCCAAGACACGCTGCTTTAGACGTGAGGAGAAATGGTATGAAGTGTCGATAGTTTAGCAACCGTGCTTTTAGTAAGAAATGCGTGAGGAGCAGTACAGTCAATAGAGCAACTGTAAGAAGAATAAGTGATTATGAAATTTGAAAAAGCTAGGTTTTATTTAGCTTAAAACGTCTAAATAATAGCATTAGTGCGATTTCATGAGTAGTTGTGCGAGTAGCTTAGTATAGGAGTGGATATTTTGTCTGAAATGAATTTAAATAATTATAATGATGACGCAATTCAGGTGCTAGAGGGACTTGATGCGGTGAGAAAACGCCCTGGGATGTACATTGGCTCAACCGATGCGCATGGCTTACATCATCTAGTCTATGAGATTGTTGATAATGCCGTTGATGAGGCATTGTCCGGTTTCGGAAAAGAGATTGACGTTAAAATTTATGCTGATGGCTCTATCTCTGTTCAAGATAGAGGGCGGGGGATTCCTGTCGGTATGCACGCAAGTGGCAAGCCAACGGTAGAGGTCATCTTTACCATACTCCATGCAGGCGGCAAATTTGGTCAAGGTGGCTATAATACTTCCGGCGGTCTGCACGGTGTCGGCTCATCTGTTGTTAATGCCTTATCCAAATGGCTGGTTGTCACGATTGTCCGTGATGGCGTGATGTATGAGCAGCGTTTTGAAAATGGCGGCAAGCCAGCAAGTGCGTTGGTTAAAAAAGGAAAAACGAAACAGGCAAATGGGACAAAGGTTCATTTCATGCCGGACGATACGATTTTTTCGACAATTAAATTTGATTTTGAAACACTCTCTAATCGGCTCCATGAAAGTGCGTTTTTGCTTAATGATGTTAACCTAACAATAATTGATGAGCGGCAAACGCCAGCCATTGAAGAGGTTTATCATTATGAGGACGGTTTAAATGCCTTTGTCAGCTATCTCAATGAGGACAAGGACACCCTTTCGCCAGTGATTGAAATTACCGGCACACAGAACGAATTTTCCCTAAGCATTGCCCTGCAATATAATGACGGCTACTCGGATAATATCTTAAGCTTTGTCAATAACGTCAGAACCAAAGACGGCGGCACGCATGAAACAGGTCTGAAAACAGCTATTACCAAGACTTTTAACGATTATGCAAAAAAGGTCAGCTTGCTTAAGGAAAAGGATAAAAATTTAGAGGGAAGTGACTTTAGAGAAGGCTTAACAGGCGTGCTCTCCTTGCTTGTTCCGGAGGAATATTTACAATTTGAGGGGCAAACCAAGGACAAACTCGGTACACCGATTGCCAGACAAATCGTTGAACAGCTGGCAAGTGATAAGCTAACTTTCTTCTTAATGGAGCACGATGAGCTGGCGCAAAGCTTGATTAGAAAAGCAATCAAGGCGCGCGAGGCAAGAGAAGCGGCAAGAAAGGCAAGAGATGAAAGCCGAAATGGCAAGAAGCGCAAGAAAGCAGAAGTCCTCTCAGGCAAATTAACCCCTGCACAATCTAAGAACGCTAAGAAGAATGAGCTCTATCTAGTCGAAGGAGATTCAGCCGGTGGCTCAGCCAAGCAAGGACGTGACCGAAAATTTCAAGCAATCTTACCCCTGCGTGGAAAGGTGATTAATACTGAGAAGGCAAAGATTACCGATATTCTAAAGAACGAAGAAATCAGCACGATGATTTATACGATTGGTGCTGGTGTCGGCAGTGAATTTAAGGTTGAAGATGTTAATTACGACAAGGTGATTATCATGACCGATGCGGATACGGACGGTGCGCACATTCAGATTTTGCTTTTGACTTTCTTTTATCGTTATATGCGACCGCTAGTGGAAGCAGGAAAGGTCTACATTGCTTTACCGCCACTTTATAAGCTTTCACGTGGTAAGGGCAAAAAAGAAGAAATAGCTTACGCTTGGACGGATAGTGATTTGGCGGAGCTACAAAAATCATTTGGCAAAGGCGGGACTCTACAGCGCTATAAAGGACTTGGCGAGATGAATGCTGATCAGTTGTGGGAAACGACAATGGATCCGGCAACTCGAACCCTAATTCGTGTTAAGATTGATGATGCCGCACAAGCAGAGCGTCGTGTTTCAGTGCTGATGGGGGACAAGGTTGAGCCAAGACGTAAGTGGATTGAAAGCCATGTTGATTTTCGTTTAAGCGATACGTTAGACAGCTTAGAAGTGAGATAGCTAATTACTTGTTAGCGTGAAAA
>JAISYB010000181.1 GCA_031270215.1 Streptococcaceae bacterium
CCGATAATACTGTATAGATTTGGATAAATTTGTGAAAGCTCAAGACTCTTTTTAATCGTTGGATAATCAAAGCCAACAATTGCCATCTCATTAACACCAAGACGTGCCGCATTTTCAATCATTTCCGCTTCAATTCCCGCAAATTCAGCAACATTCAAATGTGTATGTGTATCAAAAAACATAATTCCTCCAGTCAAAAGACAATTCCGTATCGCAGGTAAGACAAGACTTGTTCTAAATCTACAAGCAGAAGCCAGCATCTCAAGTAAAGGTGACTACAGCTAGCCCCTGCGGTATATTACGCCTAAAGCTACAGTCGGTACGTAGCAAGACAAGCGGTATTCTCCCCCCCCCCCCGCAAGCAAATAGAACTATAGTCCTATTTCAAGCAAGGCAAAGCTATAGTCGTATCGCAGCGGTGCGGTATCCGAACCTGAAAATCTATATTCAGTATCGCAGGCGAGTTCAGCTATCATAGTAGTTAAACATTCCGTAAGTCCAACTTAGTTGACTGCTGCCTTGATAAATTCTTTGTAAAGACCTTCTGGACGATTTGGACGACTGGTTAACTCTGGGTGATATTGACAAGCGACAAAGAATTTATGCCCCGTTAATTCAACGATTTCAACTAAGCGATTGTCTGGTGAAACACCTGAGAATACCAAGCCGAATTGTTCAAATTGTTCACGAAATTGATTGTTAAACTCATAACGGTGACGGTGACGTTTTTGGATAACCTCTGCATCTTGATAAGCATGCGCAGTAGCTGTTCCCTTCTTGATTTTAGCAGGGTAAAGCCCTAGACGAAGCGTTCCGCCCATATCCTCAACGTCCTGCTGATCTGCCATAAGATCAATGATATTATACGGCGTTTCTGGATTAAGCTCTGCTGAATTAGCACCCTTTAAGCCGACAACATTGCGAGCAAACTCAACACAGGTCAACTGCATGCCTAAGCAAATTCCAAGCATTGCAACATCATTTTCACGTGCATAGCGAATCGCTTCAATCTTGCCCTCAGTCCCTCTTGGTCCAAAGCCGCCCGGAACGATAATCCCATCAGCATCCTTAAGCAAATCAGCAACATTTTCTGCCGTCACATCATTGGCATTAATCCATTTCAAATCAATCTCGGCATCATTGGCATAGCCTGCGTGCTTTAATGCTTCAACAACGGATAAATACGCATCCGGCAGTTCAACATATTTCCCAACTAACGAAATTTTAACTGTTCGTTTGAGATTCATCACCTTATCGACCATTGTTGACCATTCGGTCATATCAGCCTGTGGCACATCAAGCTTCAGATGATCACAGACAATCTGATCCATACTTTGCGCTTGGAGGTTCAATGGAATTTGGTACAAATGCTCCACATCTCGTGATTCAATGACCGCCTCTGGTGCAACGTCACAAAACTGCGCTAGCTTGTCCTTAATCCCCTGCTCAACCGGAAGCTCTGTACGAATGACAAGCATATTTGGTTGAATACCTAAGCCACGCAGCTCTTTAACGGAATGTTGAGTGGGTTTAGTTTTCATCTCTCCAGCAGCCTTTAGATAAGGCAAAAGTGTTGTGTGGATATACATCACATTATCACTACCAACATCTGCCTTCATCTGACGCAAAGCTTCTAAAAATGGTAAAGATTCAATATCACCAACCGTTCCTCCGACTTCGGTAATAATCACGTCACTATCAGTTGTAGCTGCCGCACGCGTGATTTTTTCCTTCAAAGCATTGGTAATATGCGGAATCACCTGAACTGTTGCGCCAAGATACTCACCCTTACGCTCCTTGCGCAATACCTCTGAGTAAATCTTACCAGTTGTTACATTGGAGTATTTATTTAAATTAATATCAATAAAACGTTCGTAATGCCCTAAATCTAAGTCTGTTTCTGCGCCGTCATCTGTCACATAGACCTCACCATGCTGGTAAGGGCTCATTGTCCCCGGATCAACATTGATATATGGATCAAATTTTTGAATCGTCACCTTCAAGCCTCTGTTTTTTAGTAAACGACCAAGAGATGCCGCAACAATACCTTTCCCAATCGAAGATACAACGCCGCCTGTTACAAAAATATATTTTGTCATCAAATTCTCCTTTAAAAAATTTAGGGTAGTAAATCAAGAAAACTCCCTATCACAGATAGGGAGCTTTCATTTAACCGTTATGGTGCCCGAAAACTATACTACATGAAAAAGTAGGAAATAGTCAAGAAATTTCATCAATTAATTTTCAATATCCTCATCTAAAGCGTCTTCGTCCTCTTCATCAAGAAGTACTTCCTCATCATCTGCATCAACAACGATTTCCTTTAGGTCACTGTCATAGGCGACAATCTCCTCATCTTCATCATCATCAACATCTTTATCTGTAATATCTTCGTCCTCTTCATCATGAAACTCATCATCATCTTCTGGATCGTCATCATTGTAGTCAATAACATCATCATCAGGTGAGTTGATAAACGCATTAATCTTACCATTGCGCTTCTTACGCTTTTTGGTGATCTCTTCGTCATCATCTTCTTCTAAATGAGTAACTTCTTCATCAATTTCATTAATCGCATACCAAGAACGCAGACCCCATTTGTTTTCGCCAAGCGAAATAAAGCTACCATCAATATTTAAATCCGTGTAAAATCTTGACAATGTTGCTTTGATTTCTGTATCTGTTTTACCCAGATACTCCTGAATAACATTGACTAAATCATTAAAATACATTTCTTTATTTTCTTGTTCTAATAAAGCATGGGCAACCTCAATCATTGAAAGTTCTTCTTTGTTTTGTCCTTTAAACACATTAATCTTCAAGTGGGCACTCCTTTTTTCTTTTAAATTCTTCGCTCTTATCATTATAGAGATAGTTCAGCTTTTAGTCAAACAAAGCTGAGTTTTGAAGTCATTGTCATTAAAACACCAAGTTTTCGATGCGAAGCTTGAACTAAAATTAAGTGCGGACATTCATCTCGGCTTTGAAAAAGTATGTTTTTTTGCTTTAATTCACTCAGCCTTTTGAAAAAAGAGCTTTAAATCATTAAAAACTCGGCGTGATAATGGAACACTAAAGCGTTCAAATTCGACCTCTTTAGTTTGACCATTTAAAAATTTAATTTCTGCCAAATTAATAATATGATTTTTAGTGCCAAGATAAAAGCTATTGCAAGACTTTAACCTGTCCCTCCAATATTTCAACCGGCGTTTATCGGCAAAATAGCTATTGTCCGCCAAATAAAAATCAGAATTTCTGCCGAAGGATTCCACATAAACAATTTCCTTAAACCAAATACGCCTAATCTCTTCACTCTTAGAAACCAAGGTTAATTGCTGCTCTGATAAATACTCAAGATAGCTCTCTATCACCTCGACAACGTCCCCCTTATCAAGCGGTTTATCTAAAAAACGAAACGCTTGATGCCGTAAGCTCTCTTTAGTTCGTTCAATTAAGCATGATGCATAAATAATTTTAGTGTCAATTTGTCGCTTTTTTAACTCGTCTGCCAAATTAAAACCGTCTATTCCAGGCATTTCAATATCTAAAAATAATAAATCAAAGGATTCACTGCTGTCCAAAAAATCAATTGCGCTTAAAAATGTTGAAATCCTCGTTCCTTGAATTGATAGTTGATTAAGCACATCTATAATCAAGTTTTTCTGTTCTTGCAGTACGTTTAATTGGTCATCACAAAGCGCAATGCGTAATATTGTATCAGTCATCACCATTTATCTCCATCATTCATTGTTTAAAATATTATAACATTATTTTATTAACATGAATATCTACTAAAACAATAATTTCGATAACCAGATAAACATGATAGCAATTAATATTAAATTAATAATAAAAAATGAAGAATAATACAGCTATAACGAGGTAATTTTCGTCAGGTCGCTTCTGTTACTAAGAGATATAACTATCACCGTATACATACACATTTAGCCTAAACTAATAAGCATTAGCCAGCAGATAAAATAAACGACTAGCGTAAAGAGAAATGTTAAACGCCAAAACATCTTAAAAAATTTACCATAGAAAAATTCGCCATAATAATAAATCTGAAAGGCGATCACCACAAGTGAAATTAAAAGTAAGGATAGCGCAAAATTAGGTAAAATCGAGTTAGTAAAAGCACGTCTTGTCATTTCAAAAATACCGAAAATCAAGAAAAAAGTTGCAATGTCAGGCGCATTGATTTTAGAAAATTTGGTTTTTGCCGTCAAAAAGCGAAGCGTAAATTGGCTAGCTACCAAGATAATCATTGGAAAAATAAACCAAAAGAATAACGTTAAAAATTTAAACATAATAAATCCTTCTCTAAACATTTTGATGTGTTTGAACTTCCTATATAGTAACATAATTTGCTTAATTGCTGAAATAATCCTAGTAAGATCTGTCTGTTTTATACTTTGTCTATCATATTTTCTTCAGAGAAATCTAGCTGTGAACTCCATACAGTGCTTCTTTTAACGTTCGTGATAATAGGGACAAATAGTGTTGACTTGCCAACGCCTAAGCGGGAGGCGCATTGCCACTAGCTTTTCCACACCCCACTAAAGCGGCAACTTTATTGCCTAGAAAGCGATAAATTTCCAGAACATTTGCTTTTCAAATGCTGTCAATTTCCTAATGTCGTCCATGAAATACTGCGATTTCTCAAAAATCATGGAGTTATTTTACTAGATTGTTGAGGATTATATATCCTGCTTCTTGTTCTTTTGCAGCGCGGACGGAAAATGTGTTAAAATCAGTTATACCAAAGATTGAGGAAAATATATGATGAGAAAAAAAATAACAAAAGCCAAACGTATCGTTGTCAAAGTTGGAACTTCAACACTACTTCTGCCAAATGGTAAGCTCAATTTAAGCTGTTTTGATCGGCTAGCCTTTGTTTTGAGTGACTTAAATAATCGCGGATATGAAGTCATTTTGGTGTCTAGCGGCGCAATTGGTGTCGGGCTCAACGAGCTAGGTCTGTCAAGTCGACCGAAGGAAATCCCCAAGCAGCAAGCAATCGCCAGTGTCGGACAAGTCCAGTTGATGAATCTATATACCAATCAATTCAAGCTATACGGACAAATTACCTCACAGCTCCTACTCACTCAGGACGTCACTAGCTTTCCTGAAAGTCGGGAAAATGTTATCAACGCCTTAAACGCACTCATTGATATGCAAATTATCCCAATTATCAATGAAAATGATTCGGTTGCCTTAGATGAGCTGGATCATGAAACAAGATTTGGTGATAATGATAAGCTCTCAGCAATCGTCGCACAGCTGATTTCTGCCGATTTGTTGATTATGCTTTCAGATATTGATGGCCTCTATGATAAAAATCCAAACATTTATGATGATGCCAAGATTATCCCTAATCTACGCGTGATTACACCAGAAATTCTTCAGATAGCAAGCGGTGCAGGCTCCAGATTTGGCACAGGTGGCATGACGAGTAAGCTCAAGGCTGCCGAATTTTTATTTGAAAATCAGCTTGATATGGTCTTAACCAGTGGTAAAAATCCCGACATTATCTTTGACGTTTTGAAGGGAAAAAATATCGGAACTTATTTTGAAAGCGAGGAAAAGGATGACTGATTTAAATACTTTGGGTCAAAATGCCAAGCAGATAACAGGTCAGCTAGCACAGCTATCTACCCCTGAGAAAAATGCCGCTTTATTAAAAATGGCAGCTAAAATTCGTGAGGAGAAAAATTTTATCCTTGAGGAGAAT
>JAISYB010000056.1 GCA_031270215.1 Streptococcaceae bacterium
GATAATTATCCCCAACCATGATTGTTTCATTGCGTTTAGTTCCCAATACGTCCATTGCCTTATTCATGATAATCGCCTTTGGCTTTCCGATATAAATCGGTGTAATCTGTGTTGCCGACTCAACAAAACGTGCGACACTTCCAGCGCCCGGCAGCAAACCACGTTCCGTTGGGATATTTAAGTCTGGATTAGTGCCGATAAAAGTCGCACCAGCTTGAATGGCAAGTGTTGCCTTTGCCACCTTTTCATAGGTCAAATCAGCATCAAGACCGACTACGACATAGTCCGGCGCCACCTCATCATAGACAAAACCCGCATCAAAGATTGCCTGCTTTAACCCAAATTCGCCAATGATATAAACACGATTGCCACGATTTAGTTCCTTTAAATAATCAATCGTTGCAAGCGTTGCTGTATAAACACTCTGAGCCTTGACGTGAATATCAAACTCACGTGCTAAGCGTTCTGCAACTACCTCAGGGGATTTAGTTGTATTATTGGTGACAAATAAAAAGGGAATTTGCTGCTGTTGGAGCTTTTCAATCAACCTTTTTCCCCCAGGAATTAAGGTATTTCCCTTATAAATCGTTCCATCTAAATCTATTAAATAGCCCTTATACTTCATCATATCTCCATTCAATTTCCGCTTGAGCGTTCAAGGTATCAGTTACAATCTCATGATAAGATAAAAAGTCCACTCGCTCAACTCGGCTTGTAATTGTGCTACCATATTGGACTTCCTTGATGTATTTCAGATGTAGCTTGACCGGCTCATGTTGAATTAAAAAATCGTAATCCAAGCTATCAAGCAGCCAGCCGATATATTTGGCATTGTTGACGTGCTGATTCGTATCTAAATCTGAAAAGCGTACCGGATAACATTTTTCCAAAAATTGCTCCGGTGCTTTAATCTTCTGCGTTTTCTGGATTGTTTTAACCTTTTGCGCCATGTAGGGTGCGATAATTTCTGTCTTGATAGAAGTCAGCTTTCTCGTTGCTAAATCAAGCAAGCACCACGTAGAGTCAATCACACCAAGAACATTACCTGAGAAATCCTTAATCGTAAACCGACGATAACAGAAGAATTTGTTGAAGCTTAATGCTTCTGTTTCAATCACAATCCGTTCATTAAAATACGGCAAGCGCTCAAGTGTGACTTGATATTCCGTCACAATCCATGTCACACCAAGCATTTTGACATAGTCATCGCTACGCTCTAATGCTGCTGATTGCTCACCAGATACTTGAAGCGCAACATTAAAAAGGCTGGCAAGCTTCATCTTGCCTGTTAAATCACTCTCATAATACGGCACTTGATACTCTCTTTGATACTTTTTCCCCATACAAAACTCCTTGTTTGTAAATATAAAATCATAAAGTTAAGAGGCTGAGCAGTAAAATCTCAGCCTCTTATCCATTAAACCTCAAGCAGTTCTTTACTCTTTTCTGCAATTAAAGCATCAATTTCTTTGACTGTTTTATCAGTTGCAGCTTGCACTTCTTTTTCAATTGTTCTTAAATCGTCCTCAGTAATTTCAGAAGTTTTTTGTTGCTTTTTCGCAATTTCCAAAATATCTCGGCGGTTGTTTCTGATAGAAACTTTAGCTTCCTCAGCTTCCTTTTTCACTTCCTTAGCAAGCTCCTTGCGGCGTTCCTCGGTTAATTGTGGAATGACTAAGCGAATGACATTGCCGTCATTTGCGGGCGTAATTCCTAAATCACTTGCTGAAATCTCGTGCTCAATGTCTTTGATTGATGATTTATCAAATGGCGTAACAAGTAAAACGCGCGCTTCTGGAATGGTGATTGAAGCTAGCTGATTTAAAGGTGTCGGCACACCATAGTAAGTGACTTGAATCCGATCAAGCAATGACGCATTCGCACGCCCTGCGCGGATTTGTCCAAATACTCGTGCAAGTGATTCAAGCCGTTTCTTGTTTTTATCGTCCAATTGATTCAATAATTCGTTTGCCATAGCACTTCCTCCTAAATTGATTATCTATTATTTGACTGTTGTTCCGATTGCTTCGCCTAAAACGGCACGCTTGATATTGCCTTTTTCATTTAGATTAAAGACAATTAGTGGGATATGGTTGTCCATTGATAGAGAGCTTGCTGTTGAGTCCATCACTTGCAATCCTTTAGCAATCACATCCAAATGAGTTAAATTATCGTATTTAACTGCTGAGTTATCGATTTTTGGATCCGCTGAATAAACGCCGTCAACATTATTTTTTGCCATTAGGATGACGTCCGCATTAATCTCTGCTGCACGTAAAGCTGAGGTGGTGTCTGTTGAAAAGTACGGATTTCCTGTCCCGCCTGCAAAGATGACGACTCTTCCTTTTTCCAGATGGCGCTCCGCACGTCTTCTGATATATGGCTCTGCGATTTGACGCATCTCAATAGATGACTGGACACGTGTTGGTACACCAATATTTTCAAAAACATCTTGAAGTGCTAGAGCATTCATCACTGTTGCTAACATCCCCATGTAATCTGCCTGTGCACGTTCCATACCCATTTGCTCGCCAATCACGCCACGCCAGATATTACCACCGCCAACAACTATCGCTATCTCAACTCCTAAATCATGAACCTCCTTAACTTCCTCAACCATTTCCTTAACGATTAATGGATTAATTCCAAAACCTGCATCTCCTGCTAATGCCTCGCCACTTAGCTTTAAAATTACACGTTTATATTTCGGTGTGTTCATCTATTCTCCCTTTCACTCAACATCTTTAGATCTGATATTTACTCGCGATACATTTACAACAAAATCGCTCTTATGTATTTTAGCATATAAAGGTGCGCTTTGCACACACATAGCTGCTAGATGTTTTACTTAGAAAAATGCTAAAGAACTCCCAGCTCCTTAATCTTGATTGCAAACAACTGGCAGAACATATATATATCTAGGCACCGAAATAATTAAGTTTCTTAGACGAGAGTAATCACCGGCGTTTCAGGTAATTTACTAAAAACGGTTCTTTTTCATATTGATAGATGAGAGAATTTTTATCCCACAAATATGGGAAGCGTCCTAAAAAACTACCCACGAAAATTGTGAGTAGTCTACAAAATCATTAAAATATTTCATTATCCTATTGATACGGCGTACCAGCTTGTTCTACCTTGTTTTTTTGTGCATAATATCTCCGAATACAAGGTGTCGTGAAAATTTTCGCCGCTTTCTCGCAATGCTATTATGGGAAACTTGAATGTCAGCTCACAATGCCATAGAAAAATAGATGAATTTGCAAGCAATACCATCAATATTCCTACGTCGTTAAATGCGAGATTCTACTGAACTATTTTATTTTTCAACAAATTGGAATTTCGACCATGGACGAACAAATTCAAGTAAGATTAATTCATTTTCCGGAATTTTACCTACGAGATTTTTACGATTGTCTGCATGTGGTTCAAGAACGATTTGGAGCTCATTCTTGTATTTAAGGAAGTCGTCATTACCAACAACGACATCTCCACGCTCGAAAATCTGTGTATTGTCATGTGGCGGATTAGCGATATCGCTATATTTCACACGAACCTGTGTTGAACGTGCCATGCTTGCTGTGATGTCCCCACGTCTGAAATGGTTCTTATCCTCAACAATCTTGCGCTCAATTGCGCTTGCCTTGTCGGTATATTTAATCCCCAAGCTTAACTTATAGCGGTCAACGGCAGCAAGCTGCTCTAATTCCTCATCAGATGCGTAAGCATTCCCGATGATGACTGTGTCAATTAAGCCTGTCGCAAACAAATGGCGTGCTTGTAGCTCAATTGGTAAATCACGATGACTTTCAAGTGTTGGCAAGCCATCATTGACATCCCAAGGACCAAAGCTGCCTGATTGGCTGGTTACAAATGCCGCTGTTTTAATCCCTTGACGTCTAAAGCGCTCGCTACAAGAAACAAAGAAATCATATGGTAGTGCTGAGCCACGCTGCGGATAAAAATTGTGGCAGCCGTATAAAAATGGACGATTCGCTTCATAGGAAAGAATGTTATCCAGATAAGCAACATTGTTACTCATGTTTAATTCAATTGCTAAGTTAAAAGGATTGTAGCTTAAAAGTGACTCCTTATTACCGTCAAATCCCTCATCTAAACGAATACCGTCTGCACCCATTTCCGCAAAAAAGCTGAGGTCGTCATAGGAAATTCCTAGGTCATTGAAAATAGATGGTGCAATATCCAGAATGGTTTCAAAGCCAAGTTTTTTGGCGAATTGAATAATCCCTTGGAATTTTTCAGCAACCACTGCCTTTCCTTCGGTCACTTCTAACATACTCATGAAAATCCGAGTAAATCCCAAATCTGCTGCTTTTTGAATGTATGCTTTATCCTTTTCTAAATCACTATGGTCTGGATAGACTGAAATCCCAATTTCACGTTTCATCTTTTATTCTCCTTTTGGTTTGTTTGATTTAATTAATAGCATTACAGGTTGCAACATAAGTCACAGCCTTTTATTTAACGTATCCACTTAGCTAAACCTAACGGCTCTTAACGCTTGAAGCGGCATTTCTTGAAATAAGACTGCTTATACATCTATTCTTTGCTTATAGCGCCTTTCTTATTTACCAAGCTATACCCGCAGCTGTTACGGTTCTTGGTTTTATTAGCTAGGCTAGAGCTTTTTCGTAGAATATTGATACTAGCATATATGGCTTATCGGTCAGCTTGCAAGCTACAAAAGTAATCCTTATACCGAAATGGCATTCATCACTCATCTAGAAAGAATCTGCCTAATAAATTAAAAATAATCATAAAAGCTTGTTCTACCTTTTGGAAAGAGGTCTACAATCTTGTTTGAATTATTTGTTTTTAGCTGTTCTAAAAATATTGCTTGGTTAATCTCTAAGTTGCCCAATAAGACTGCCGACCAGACTTCTATTGCACCACTAAGGTCTGCCGATTGTTCTGTCACAAT
>JAISYB010000078.1 GCA_031270215.1 Streptococcaceae bacterium
TGCCATGTAGGAGATGGAGGTCGTTAGACCTCTGTCATTATTCCGGCATAGCTCAGTTGGTAGTAGCGCATGACTGTTAATCATGATGTCGTAGGTTCGAGTCCTACTGCCGGAGTTTAAACGCCATATATGTTTGAGATATATGGTTATTTTTTTGTAAATGCTTATAAATGGCGGTATAGCCAAGTGGTAAGGCACGGGTCTGCAAAACCTTGATCACCGGTTCAAATCCGGTTACCGCCTCTAAATATAGAAAATGAATTAGAAGCAAAGCTCTAATACATAAAATTTTAAAATAAAAAAAGCGTGAGTAAATATTTTAATCCATTAGTGACTGAAATAGAGATTGTTTGTGCTTTTTTATTTGCGCTTCACTAGCAATATTATTGTTAAATGAGGGAGAATATTCATCTTAAATATGCTATAATGAACACTAGCGTTTATCGCTGAAAGAGCTGTTATGTATGGGTTTTTGTTGCATTCTATGATAAATCAACTAAAATATATGATATGATAGCAGTTAGAAGTATTAGAGGGACGGTGCTTAGTGAAGAAAAGCTATCGTGTGAAATCAGAGGTTGAGTTTCAGAAGGTATTTGATCATAAAGAAAGTATTGCCAATAAAGCTTTCATTATTTATCAACTTGCTAAGGCTGATAACCAACATTTTCGAGTTGGTATCTCAGCAGGGAAAAAGCTAGGCAACGCCGTTAAGCGAAATCAAATCAAACGTTGGATACGTAGCTGTATTCAATCCTTTGAAGCAAATTTGAGAGAGGATGTTGATTTCATCGTTATCGTTAGACCGAAGGTTAATGAGCTGACGTTTAAGGAGTTTGAACAAAATTTACTGCATGTGTTAAAGCTTGCAAAATTATTTAAGGATGTGAATAATGAAGAAAAGGACTAAATATCTTGTATTGATTGGCTTTGTATTATTGTTTTTAACTGGTTGTGGTCGCGGGGATCTCTCGGCTTCAACTCCCGGTGCATGGAACCAACTTGTTTATCTCTTTGGTCGTGGAATTGAGTTCTTATCGTTTAACGGTTATGTCGGACTTGGCATTATTATTTTTACTATCATCGTTAAAACTGCTCTTTTACCATTGATGCACATTCAAATGAAGTCAATGCGTAAAATGCAAGAATTACAGCCAGAGATAAAGAAAATTCAGAAAAAGTATCCAGATAAGGACACAGAATCTAGGCGTCTTGTTGGTGAAGAAACGCAACAACTTTATAGGGAGAACAAGGTTAATCCTTCGATTGGTTGTCTGCCAATGTTGATTCAAATGCCGATTTTGTTGGCACTATATCAAGCATTAACAAGAATGCCAAGCCTAAGACACGGTCATTTTCTAGGGTTTGATATTGCAGCAAAGGATCCATATTATATTTTGCCAATCCTTGCAGCAGTTTTCACTTTTCTAAGCTCATGGTTGTCAATGAAATCTACACCTGAGCAAAATGCGATGACAAAGTCAATGACTTACGTGATGCCAGTGATGATTTTCATGTTTTCAATCTCCGTGGCAAGTGGTGTTTCGCTTTACTGGGGAGTATCAAATGCCTATCAGGTCTTTCAAGTATTGTTATTAAACAATCCATTCAAATTACAAAAAGAAAGAGATGCTAAACGTCTGATTGAGCGTGAAAAGGAGAAAAAAATCCGTAAGGCAAAACGTAAAATACAAAAGAAAAAATAGTCTATTGGGTGATAATTTTTAATAAGGAGTATTAATATGGCAACTTTTACAGGAAAAGATGTACATGATGCAATTAATAAAGGATTACGTGAGTTGGAATTAACTCGTGAGCGTGTTCATATCACAGTGTTACAGAAAGAAAAAAAGGGTATCTTAGGCTTTGGTAAGCGTGTTGCTAAGGTTAATGTTGAAGAAATATCTTCACAAATCCGTCAGCAAGCTGATAGACAGGCAGTGCGTGGTGTTCCTGAAACGATTAAAGCACAGGCTGAAAAAGTGCCGACTGCCTCAGAGGCAACGGTTGAGCTTTCCCAAGTTATCGCTGCAGTTAAAGAGGCTGAGGCAAACAATATCACGGTGACTGACCTTGAGAAAAAACAGCTTTTTAAGCAGAAGAATAGCAATATCACGCCTTTTCAACCAATAGAAAAAGCTGAAAATAATCAAGCAGAGCGTGTCGAAGTTGAACAAATTCCTGAGGTACATGAGATTGCTCAAAAGCTGGCGATTTATCTTACGGATATTACGCGCGAGATGGGAATTGCAGCCTTAGTTAAAATTCAAGAAAATGGTCGTCATTTGAACATTGATTTAGAAACGACAAAGCAAGGCGCTTTGATTGGTAAGCATGGTAAAACCTTGAACGCTTTGCAATATTTATCACAGGTTTTTGTTCACCGATATACTGAGGAAAGAATTAACCTATTAGTGAATATCGGTTCATACCGTGAAAAGCGTCGGGAAATCCTCGTAAAATTAGCCAAACGTGTTGGTGATAAAGTTAAACGAACAGGAAATCCTGAATTTTTAGAGCCTATGCCAGCTTATGAAAGAAAGCTAGTTCACAGCGTGATTTCCAAAAATCCATATCTACTCACACATTCTGAGGGTGAAGAGCCTTATCGCTATTTAGTCATTGAAAAGTCAAAAAAACAAATTTAATTACTGTTACTCATTGACATTATGCCTTTTACAAGGTAGAATAACATAGTATGTTTTAATTACTAATGAGATAATCTTGAGTTAAACATAAACATCAAATGGAGGTATTTTAAAGAATGAAACGCACTTATCAACCAAGCAAACGTAAGCGTCAAAAAGTACATGGATTTAGAAAGCGTATGTCAACTAAAAATGGTCGTCGTGTATTACGCAAACGCCGTCAAAAAGGACGCAAATCTTTAGCAGCATAATGACTTTCCAAAAGGCGAAACAGCGGTTTTGGCGATGCAGAAATTAGATATTGAGGACATTTGTTCGCAAACGTTCGGAATTTGTCGCTTTTCTAGTCGATACCGATTGGCTTTCGCATATCATGAACAATAATTTGAGGCTGAGACGACATGTCCCAGCCTCGTTTTTTTATTTTCAAACTAAGCATTAAAATAGTCAAGTAAAGCGAATTTGCTATAATCTAATTATCATTGATTTAGTTATTAAAAGGAGCAGTAGGTCATGGGAAATATTATTCAAGAGTTTGATACGATTGCGGCAATCTCAACACCGCCGGGAGAAGGTGCAATTAGTATCATTCGCCTGTCTGGGGCAGAGGCTGTTAAGATTAGCGAGCAGATTTTTCGGCAAGGGGAGCTCAAATTAACGAGCGTTGCCAGTCATACCATTCATTATGGGCATATTGTTAATCCAAAGGATAATCGGGTGCTAGATGAGGTAATGGTAACGGTAATGCGTGCGCCAAAGACCTTTACTTGTGAGGATGT
>JAISYB010000107.1 GCA_031270215.1 Streptococcaceae bacterium
GAAGGAGCAGGTATCGTTAGCAATCAAGATGGGAAGCTGCGTGGTCATCGTGATTTAGGCTTACTTGCAGATGTTTTCAAAGATGCACATGACCTAGAAAAGCTGCAGGGACATGCCGCAATTGGTCATGTTCGCTATGCGACCGCAGGAAGCAAGTCAATTAACAATATTCAGCCGCTGTTGTTTGACTTTTATGACGGACAATTTGGCTTGGCACACAATGGCAATCTAACCAATGCGATTTCATTGCGTCAGGAGTTAGAAAAAAATGGTGCGATTTACCATTCAAACTCAGATACAGAGATTTTAATGCATCTGATTCGTCGTTCAAAGGCTAAGGATTTAATTGACAAGGTCAAGGAGGCGCTCAACACAGTCAAGGGTGGATTTGCTTATCTTTTGATGACTGAGCACGAGATGATTGCAGCGCTTGACCCAAACGGCTTTAGACCACTTGCACTAGGTCAAATGAAAAATGGTGCCTATGTGGTCGCCAGTGAAACCTGTGCTTTTGAAGTCGTTGGTGCAACGGTCATTCGTGATATTGAACCTGGCGAGATGATTATCATCAATGACTCAGGCTACCGAATTGAGAAATATACAGAGGAAACGCAGCTAGCGATTTGTTCAATGGAGTTTATCTATTTCGCAAGACCGGACTCAACGATTTCAGGCGTTAATGTTCATACAGCCAGAAAGAGAATGGGTAGACGTCTAGCTAAGGAATATCCAATCGCAGCAGACATTGTTGTCGGCGTACCCAACTCATCACTTTCGGCAGCCAGTGGTTTTGCCGAGGAAAGCGGATTGCCATATGAACTCGGATTAGTTAAAAATCAATACGTTCAGCGAACATTTATTCAGCCGACGCAAGAGCTGCGTGAACAGGGAGTACGAATGAAGCTCTCTGCGGTGCGTGGTGTTGTTGAGGGCAAGCGTGTGGTAATGGTTGATGATTCGATTGTTCGTGGGACAACCAGTCGGCGAATTGTCGGCTTGCTAAAGGAAGCAGGCGCAAAAGAGGTTCATGTAGTCATTTCCTCGCCGCCACTGAAATATCCATGCTTTTATGGAATTGATATTCAAACACGTAAGGAATTAATTGCAGCGAACCACTCTGTTGAGGAAATTCGTGAGCTGATCGGTGCCGACTCACTTTATTTTCTAAGTGAACAAGGCTTAATTGAAGCAATTAATCTAAAAAATGATGCGCCGTATAGCGGTTTATGTATGGCATATTTCAATGGTGATTATCCGACACCACTTTATGACTATGAAGAAGCTTATCAAAAATCATTGTCTGAAAAGGTATCATTCTTTGAAGAATTTAAATCACAAGCAAAAACGGCAGGAAATAATTGTAAATAAGGAGGAGTTATGACAAACGCTTATTCAAAAGCTGGTGTTGATGTCAATGCAGGTTATGAGGTAGTTGAGCGCATTAAAAAGCATGTAAAGCGAACTAAACGTCTTGGTGTCATGGGAGCAATCGGTGGATTTGGCGGTGCTTTTGATTTAACGGCATTAAATGTTAAGGAGCCGGTATTAATTTCTGGTACTGACGGTGTTGGAACTAAGCTAAAGGTAGCAATTGATGCAGATAAGCACGATACTATCGGAATTGATTGTGTGGCAATGTGTGTTAATGACATTGTAGCACAAGGAGCGGAGCCGCTTTATTTCTTGGATTATATTGCGACAGGTAAAAATATTCCTGAACGTTTAGAGCAGGTTGTTGCAGGCGTTGCCGAGGGTTGTGTGCAGTCAGGTGCGGCATTAATCGGTGGAGAAACGGCTGAGATGCCTGGGATGTACCAAGATGACGACTATGATTTGGCAGGCTTTGCTGTGGGTGTTGCTGAAAAGAGCGAGATGATTACCGGTGAGAAGATTAAAGCGGGAGATGTGTTGCTTGGAATTGCTTCAAGCGGTATTCACTCCAATGGCTATTCATTGGTGCGCCAAATTTTCTTTGAGAAAAAAGCGATGACGACAAGCGACATCATCCCTGAGCTAAATCAAACCGTTGCTGAGGCTTTATTGGTGCCAACACGTCTTTATGCTAAGCAAGTGACGCCATTAATCAAGGAAAAATTGCTTAATGGGGTAGCGCATATCACAGGCGGCGGCTTTGTTGAAAATATTCCACGAATGTTTCAAACTGATTTGACTGCTGAAATTAAGCTTAATTCATGGGATAAACTACCGATTTTTGATGTTTTGGAACAATATGGTGAAATTCCAGCTTTGGAAATGTACGAAATATTCAATATGGGTATTGGTATGGTATTTGCCGTTTCAGCTGAAAATGTTGCATTGGTTACAAATTTACTTGCTAAGCAGGGCGAAGTGGTCTATGATATCGGACGAGTGATACCACTTCAGGAAAAGCAGGTGGTCTTCGTTGACTAAGCTTGCTATCTTTGCTTCTGGCAATGGTTCTAACTTTGAAGTTTTAGCGCGGGCAATTAACCAATTAGACTTTCCCGCTACGCTGGAGTTTTTATTTTGTGACAAACGGGAAGCTTATGCACTCAAGCGGGCAGAAAATTTAGGTGTAACGTCTTTTGCTTTCGAGCTTAAGGAATTTCCTGACAAGGCAAGTTATGAAGCGGCAATTATCAAACTGCTTGAACGCCACGAGATTGATTTAATCTTGCTGGCGGGTTATATGAAAATCGTTGGAGGAACCTTATTATCTCGCTATGACGGGAAGATTATCAACATTCATCCTGCGCTGCTTCCTGATTTTAAAGGCGCTCACGCAATCAATGATGCCTTTGCCGCAGGAGTTAATCAGACTGGTGTGACCGTGCATTACGTGGATTCAGGAGTAGATACTGGGCAGATTATCGCACAAGAAGTCGTTGCGATTAAGACGAACGATACCTTAGAAACGCTTGAAGCTAAGATACATCAAGTCGAGCACCAATTATATCCCAAAGTAGTCCGTAACCTAATAGGAGGAGAAAAAAGTGAAACGTGCGTTAATTAGTGTGTCTGACAAGACAGGTATTGTTGAATTAGCCAAAGCATTAGTTGCTATCGGGATTGAAATCATTTCAACAGGCGGAACAAAGCAAGCATTAGAGGCGGCAGGTATTCCAACGATTGCAATTGATGAGGTAACAGGATTTCCAGAGATGATGGACGGACGTGTCAAAACGCTCCACCCTAAAATTCACGGAGGACTTTTAGGACGACGAGATTTAGCAACACATCAGCAAGCAATGCTGAAGCACGACATTCAAGCAATTGATCTTGTTGTCGTTAATTTATACCCATTTAAAGCCACGATTAGCCGTCCTGATGTGACTTATCAAGAAGCGATTGAGAATATTGATATTGGCGGACCGTCCATGCTTCGCTCAGCGGCAAAAAATCATGCGGCGGTGACGGTTGTCGTTGACCCAGAAGATTATCAAGTTCTTCTAGATGAAATCACAGCTGCGGGTGATACGACAATTGAAACCAGAAAACGTTTGGCAGCCAAAACCTTCCGCCATACGGCATATTACGACAGTTTGATTGCGGGTTATCTAACCAGTCAAGTTAATGAAAAAGAGCCGGAGAAGCTGACCTTAGCATATGACTTAAAGCAAGAATTGCGTTATGGCGAAAATCCACAGCAGAATGCGGCATTTTATCAAAGTGCTTTAACAGAAGATTTTTCAATCGCCAGTGCGAAGCAGCTAAATGGTAAAGAATTATCCTTTAATAATATCCGCGATGCTGATGCAGCGATTCGGATTGCTAGAGAATATAGTGCACCGACAGTAGTCGCTCTCAAGCATATGAATCCATGTGGCATTGGTACAGCAAGCACGATTGAGCAGGCTTGGGATTATGCATATGAGGCGGATTCGGTATCGATTTTCGGTGGCATTGTCGTCTTAAACCGTGAGGTTGATGCAGCAACCGCTAAAAAGATGCATCCGATTTTCTTAGAAATCATTATCGCACCAAGCTTTTCAACTGAGGCATTTGAGATATTGACCACAAAGAAAAAGAATTTACGTCTATTGCAGCTTGATTTTAGTCATAAAGAACAATCAGAAATCGAAGCAGAATACACAGGCGTTGTTGGCGGCTTACTTGTGCAAAATCAAGATGTAATCAAAGAAAACGAAGACGCATGGCAGGTCGTTACTAAACGTGTGCCAACTGAAAAAGAGCTAACTGCGCTAAAATTTGCTTGGCGTTCAATCAAATACGTCAAGTCAAACGCAATTATCATCACTAACGACCATCAAACCTTAGGAATTGGTGCAGGACAGATGAACCGTGTTGGCTCAGTGAAGATTGCAATTGAGCAAGCTAGCGGCAAGCTAGATGATTCTGTCCTTGCAAGTGACGCCTTTTTCCCATTTGCTGATAATGTTGAAGAAATCGCTAAAGCAGGAATTAAAGCAATTATTCAGCCAGGCGGCAGCGTTCGTGACCAAGAATCTATTGATACAGCAAACCGCTATGGTCTGACGATGATTTTCACAGACATCAGACATTTTAGACATTAAAAATTGAAAATTAACCATATTAGTTTTGAAAAATGGTGAAGAAGGTGGGGCAGCAGCATTTAACGATGTAGCAATTAGGGAATTGCGGGCAAATATTCAC
>JAISYB010000077.1 GCA_031270215.1 Streptococcaceae bacterium
TTGAATAGAGTTAGGAGGCAGATATAGTGAATGGAAAAGCTTATTTTTCAAATGTTGATGAACAATTTAGAGAAAAAGAAGTAATATTTTCGGATAGAAAATCTACTAATGATAAGGTGTTAAAAGTTTTCTCTAATCGCTTAAAGCAGCAAATAACAGGTTTCGGAGGCTCTTTTACTGAGGGGGCAGGCGTTGTTTTTAATTCAATGTCTAAAGAAAGCCAAAACCAGCTTATCAATTTATATTTTAGTAAGTCAGGGTGCAATTATAACTTGGCTAGAATGCCGATTCAAAGCTGTGATTTTTCGTTAGACAATTATGCTTATGTAAACAGTCAATCAGATTTAGATGATGGAAAATTTGATTTTAGTCATGACGATCAGTGCATCATTCCTTTTATTAAGGCTGGTTTAAAAGTTAATCCAGATATTATTTTTATGTCTTCACCATTCAGTCCACCGGCATTTATGAAAACTAATCATAATATGAATGAGGGAGGTTACCTTAAGGAAGAATATTATCAAGATTGGGCAGAAGTAATTTATCAATACTTATTACACTACGCAAAACAAGGAATTAAGATAAGTAAGTTTTCGGTTCAAAATGAACCTGTAGCAACGAAAATTTGGGATTCTTGTTTGTATAGTAATTATCAAGAAGCATATTTCGCAGTGAAAGTGTTAAAAGAGAAATTAAAAAATACGCCTTTTAATGAACTTGAATATTACATCTGGGATCATGACAAAGATGGTCTGATTGAATGGGCAGAGGAAACTTTCACTAATGAAGAGTTTCGTTTGGGCATTGATGGACTGGCATTTCATTGGTATACAGGAGACCATTTTGAACAGCTTCAGTATCTAGTAGAAAAATATCCTGAAAAAGACTTACTTTTTTCTGAAGGCTGCGTTCCCCAAGAAGAAGTTACTAAGGCAAACCAAAATGCACATGGAGATGTCTACATACATGAGCTGATTAATAATTTTAAATACGGAACAACCGCCTATATTGATTGGAATTTACTTTTATTTAACACTGGTGGGCCTAATCATAAAGATAATACTTGTGAAGCACCTATTCAGTATATCGAAGAGACAGATAGTTTGCGAATTAATCTCTCTTATTATTATGTGAAGCATTTCAGCCATTTTGTTACTTCGGGCGCCAAGGTTGCTTATTCATCGGCATTTAGTAGCTATATTGAGCAAGTTGCTTTTGTTAATCTTGATGGCACTAAGGTTTTAGTCGCATATAATCGAAGCAATCAGGCAGAGGATTTTCGAGTAATTGATGGTAAAAAAGAAGCAACTGTTCAATTATCGGCTCATGAGGTTGTGACACTATCATGGAGTTAGGAGAAATTAGATGAAATTATGCATTAATGAAGCTACCTGTATGAACAATTCAACATTAAAAAAAGACCTCGAGCTTGCCGAAAAAAATGGCTACGATTACATTGAATTACGCATTGACATGCTTCGTAATTATTTAAAAACTGCGCCATTAACGGATTTAGCTGATTTTTTTAATAGTCATAACTTAAAACCCGCTGGTTATAATTCTATTGAAAATATCAACTTTACAACTCAAGAAGAATGGGAAAAAATTGAAACTGACCTTCTCTTTGCTTGTGAAGCAAAAAGGTTTATTGGCGGAGAAACTATCGTTGTTGTACCAACTATAAAATCTGGTATGACTTACTCTGAATCAGAAATTTTTGAAGATAGCGTAAAAGTTTTGAGCAAAATGTCTCAAATAGTTAAACCTTATGATATGAAAATCGCCTTTGAACCAATTGGAAGCGAAGACTGTTGTGTCAGAAGCTTATCAGAAGGTATGAAAATTATTGAGGCGGTAGATGAAGCAAACGTTGGTTTAGTAATTGATGCATTTAATCTATATTTATTTGAAGGCTGGAAAGACATTGACTGTTTGAAGAGGATTCCGGTTGAAAAAATATTTTGCTACCACATTGATGATAGTGATGATTTACCTTTGAATATTTTAGATCATTGTCATCGATTATTCCCAAGTAATGGCGTAATACCACTTCAAGAAATTACTAGAATATTAAAAGATATTGGTTACGCCGGTATCTGTTCACTTGAATTATTTAATCCAAGTTATTGGTCACTTGATCCAGAGGAAGTTTTTGAGGTTGGCGCTAAAAAAACAAAGGTTTATTTATAACTTGATTGCAGGAAACAACTTTTTACCAAAATATTACAAAAAGACACCAAAAATAGATTAAAATAGTTGAAAAAGCAACCAAAATGATGTACTATGAAGGTAAAGAAAGATTGTATCAGAGAACTTTTATATTTTAAAAATCAACGGTGGTAGAATTTTTCTAAAAAATATATTAAGGGGTGAAATTAATGGAAAAAACGGAAACTTCAAAACGTCTAATGTCGGTGGCATATGTTGTTGCCATAGGCGGCATACTATTTGGGATGAATACGTCCCTCATCAATGGTGCAGATGGCTTTTTGCAAAAAGATTTAGGAATCAACTCATTACAGATTGGGATTGTTTCATCATCGCTAACACTTGCAGCAGCTTTAGGTGCCATCTTTGGTGGCACGTTAAGCGATAAAATTGGTCGCAAAAAATCATTACGCCTGATTGCTTGGATTTTCTTAATCGGCGCAATATTGTGTGCGCTTTCTCCGGGATATTATTTATTGGTAGGGGCAAGATTTTTCTTAGGGTTAGCCGTAGGGTCTGCCTCCTCAGTAGTTCCATTGTATCTAGGTGAGATATCGTCTGCTGAAAAACGTGGTAAAATGGTAGGCTTGAACCAGATTACGATTGTTGGCGGTCAATTTTTAGCCTTTGTTTTTAACGCAGTCATCGGTAATGTCATGGCGGACAATCCTGCTGCATGGAAATTCATGATGGGAGTAGCAGCAATTCCGGCTATCATTATGATTATTGGACTAACTAAGATATTTGAAACACCTAAGTGGTTAGCTAAGGATGGGCAGCTTTCTAAGGCAATCGTTGTAATCAAAACCATCTATACAGATGATGAGCTTTATCAAGAGCAAATGAGTGATATTAATAAAATTAATGCGGCACGTGAAGAACAACAGGAA
>JAISYB010000024.1 GCA_031270215.1 Streptococcaceae bacterium
ATTGCGGAAGTTTTAACAATGACTGTTGAGGAGGGCTTAGCATTTTTCCGACATATTCCAAAAATTGAGCGAAAGCTTCAAACGATTGTTGATGTTGGTTTAGGTTATGTAACCTTAGGACAATCCGCAACGACCTTATCAGGCGGGGAAGCACAGCGGATGAAGCTGGCAAGTGAGCTGCATAAAAAGTCAAATGGCAAGAGTCTTTATATATTAGATGAGCCAACCACCGGATTACACACCGACGACATTAAACGTTTATTGCAGGTGTTAAATCGTTTAGTAGATGCAGGTAATACCTTGATAGTTATTGAGCATAATCTTGATGTCATTAAGTCTGCTGACTATCTGATTGACTTAGGACCTGAAGGTGGCGACTCTGGAGGGGAAATCTTATCCGTTGGCACACCAGAGGAGTTAGCTGAGATTAAGGAAAGCTTTACTGGACAGTATTTGAAACGCTATTTAGCACAAAAATAAGGGAGGTAGAAGATGAGTAGAAATTTGAAATTAACAATTATTACAGGTATGAGTGGCGCAGGCAAGACAGTTGCGGTTCAAAGCTTTGAGGATATGGGCTATTTTGCAATTGATAATATCCCGCCGTCCTTAGTCCCAAAGTTCATTGATTTGGTTGAACCAAACGAGCAATATAGTGAGCTTGCGTTAGTTATTGATATGCGTAGCCGCGCTTTCTTCTCAGAAATTCATACCATTTTAAATGAGCTTTTGGATAATAAAAATATTGAAATGAGAATTTTGTTTTTAGACGCAAGTGACCAAGAGTTAATCGCGCGTTATAAGGAAACCAGACGAAATCACCCATTAAGCCAAGCCGGTTTAATCAGTGATGGGATTAATAAGGAACGTGAATTGCTCGAACCAATTCGGCAGTTTGCAACTTTGGTAGTTGATACAAGCAAGCTCTCACCAAGAGAGCTGCGTTATAAAATTCAAACTGAATTTAAGCCGAAAACCTCAATCAGCTTTAGAGTTGAAATGCTATCCTTTGGATTTAAGTATGGACTACCGCTTGATGCGGATATTGTCATGGATGTACGTTTTTTGCCAAATCCATACTACATTAAGGAGCTAAGAGAAAAAACAGGCTTAGATCAATCGGTCTATGATTATGTCATGAATCAAGCGACTTCAGAAGAGTTCTATCAAAGCTTCTTCAAGCTTTTACAATCGATTGTTCCGCAGTATCAAAAAGAAGGAAAAAGCAGCTTGACGATTGCAATTGGTTGTACAGGCGGTCAGCATCGTTCGGTCGCTTTCACCAAACGAATCGGGCATGCGCTGGCGGAAAGCTTTCATGTCAATATCACTCATCGTGATATTTTCAAGCGTAAAGAGGTGGTGAATCGCTCATGAAAGCTCCAAAAATTGTTGTTATTGGCGGGGGAACGGGTTTACCGGTCATCTTAAATAGCTTAAGTCGTTACTATATGAACCTTTCAGCGATTGTTACCGTTGCAGATGATGGCGGCTCTTCCGGGGATTTGCGCCAAGCAATGAATATTGCACCACCCGGGGATTTGCGCAATGTCCTAATTTCAATGAGTGATTTACCTGCCTTTTACGAGAACTTATTTCAGTATCGTTTTAGGACAGAGGATAGTTATCTGGCAAATCATTCGCTAGGGAATTTAATTATCGCTGCGATTGCTGAAATGCAAGGCTCTACCTATAACGCCATTCAGCTTTTATCACATATGATGAATACGCGTGGTAAAATTTATCCTTCATCAGAAGCGGCATTGACTTTGCATGCGGTCTTTCAAGATGGGGTCGAAATTGTTGGCGAGTCAAAGATTGCTAATTATAAGGGAAAGATTGACCATGTTTATGTGAGTAATAGCTATAATGATGACAAGCCAAGGGCAGCTCGGAAGGTTGTTCAGACAATCCTAGATGCAGATTTAATCGTCATGGGACCGGGGTCATTATTCACCAGCGTCTTACCTAATCTGGTAATTGATGAGGTTAAGCAGGCGATTCTTGATACAAAAGCTGAGCGTGCCTACATCTGTAATATTATGACACAACGTGGCGAAACAGAATATTTTACAGATGCTGATCATGTTAGAATGATTAACCAGCATGTTGGCAGCAAGATTGTTGATACTGTCTTGGTTAATATCGAGCCTGTGCCAAAGGAATACATGAATAGCAACAAATTTGATGAGTATCTCGTTCAGGTCAGCCATGATTTTGATAGCTTGCGCAAGGAAGGCTGCCGTGTCATCTCAGCGAATCTCTTGAAGCTTGAAAATGGCGGTGCGTTCCATGACGGTGATAAAGTAACAGAAGAATTGATGAGGCTAGCGGGCGTGAAAAGAGGTTAATAATGCTGTGTTAGAAAAAATACTCAGCTTAATACAGGCTGTTATTTGTCAAAAAATGTCTTGCTAAAATTTTCAGCAAAGCTTGCTTTTTACTTCTACTGGCAGGCTTTGCGTGTTCAAAGCTTTGAAAGGATTTTAAATGAGTTTTACGACAGAGGTTAAAAAGGAATTATCACAAATCGATACCAGAGGAGATCAAGCTGCGGCAGAATTGAGCGCATTAATTCGTATTTTGGGCAGTCTGAGCCTTTCAAATAAAGGACTCAATCTCGTTATGCAGACACAAAGCTCAGTTGTTGCACGCAGGATTTTTTCATTGCTCAAGCAGGTTTATGGTGTCAAAAGTGAGATTGTTGTGCAAACTAAAACACAATTTGGTAGACATCATCAATATCTGATTCAAGTCGGTGCCGCAACACAGGATATTCTTAGTGAGTTGGAAATCCTTGACGGCTTAGCTTTTAAGATTGATGTTGCACAAGATATTAAAGACAGTGTCAATAATACTAGAGCGTATCTGCGTGGCGCTTTTCTTGCTTCAGGTAGTGTCAGAAATCCGGAAAAAAATCAATATCATCTGGAAATCTTTTCTGTCTATATTGAGCATGCCAAGGATTTAATTGAAATGCTTTCAGCACTAGAGATTGAAGGAAAGCTGTTTGAAAAAAAGCAAGGTTTTATCGTTTACCTTAAAAGCTCGGCAGCTATCTCAGATTTTTTGCTATCGATTGGCGCTGCAAAAGCAATGCTCCATTTTGAAAATGCCAAAATAATCAAGGAAATTAAACGTGATGTGAACCGTAAATTGAATTTTGAAACAGCTAATATGAATCGAACTGTTGATGCCGCAACACGTCAAATCGAGATGATTTTAGCGCTGCAAATGCGTGGCAGCTTTGATAGCTTGTCAGAAAAGCTGCAGGAGGTCGCAAATGCCAGAGTCAAATTTCCGGAGCAATCAATCACAGAGCTTGGCGCAACGCTAGGTATTTCAAAGTCAGCTGTTAATCATAGACTAAGGAAAATCGAACAGATTTATGATGAAGTTTAAACGTCGCCTTAGCGGTTTTCCCTAGGTGCTGACTAGTCGGCACTGCTTGTCCCTCGTAAATCACGAACATTAAACTAGGTGCGACTTTTGGGTCAGCCAGCCTATTCTAAAAGGTTTATCAAAATCCGCAATCAGTATTTTTCATAAAAGCCTGAAAATAGTGTTTTTTAACGGTACGAATTAACAATCAGGATAGCTTTTTAGCTGTTTAATGCAGGAAAATTAGCGTGAGTGTTTACTTTTGAGCGCTTTTTCGTTATGATAAACAAGTATTAAAAAAGCATCGGAGGGAATAAAATGTCAGCAAAATTTGAAAAAAAAGGCACGAATAATGGTGTAATTACTTTTTCAATTGGTCAAGAAACAATCCAAGAAGGATTAACTAAAGCGTTTAATAAAGTCAAGAAGAACATTAATGTACCGGGTTTTCGTAAAGGCAAGGTAACAAGAAGTGTTTTTAATCGGATGTATGGTGAAGAAGCTTTATATGAAGAAGCTTTAAATGCAGTTTTACCAACAGCTTATGATGCAGCAGTTAAAGAGGTTGAAGTAGATGTTGTGGCTCAACCAAAGATTGATGTTGTGTCAATGAACAAAGGTGAGGATTGGGTAATCACAGCAGAAGTTGTGACTAAGCCTGAGGTCAAGCTTGGCGAATATAAAAATCTCGCTGTTGATGTTCCAAGTACGGAAGTTACAGCAGAGGATGTTGATGCAAAGCTTAAGGTTGAGCAAGATAAGCTAGCCGAGCTTGTCATTAAGGAAGATGCACCGGCAGAAGATGGCGATACTGTCGTGATTGATTTTGTTGGTTCAGTTGATGGCGTTGAGTTTGACGGCGGTAAAGCGGAAAATCATTCACTAGAGCTTGGCTCAAATTCATTTATCCCAGGCTTTGAGGCACAATTAGTCGGTCACAAAGCAGGCGAAGAGGTTAAGGTTGAGGTAACATTCCCTAAAGAATACCAAGCAAGTGATTTAGCTGGTAAGGACGCTGTCTTTATCACAACAATCCATGAGGTGAAGGTTAAGGAAACACCTGAATTAGACGATGAATTTGCCAAGGATGTTGATAGCGATGTTGAAACTTTAGAAGCGCTAAAAGTCAAGCTTGAAAAAGAATTGGTGGAAGAAAAAGAAACGAAAGCAACTGAAGCAAAAGAAACAGAAGCAATCAAATTAGCTGTTGAGAATGCTGAAATTGTTGAATTGCCAGAAGAAATGCTTCATGATGAAGTACATCGCGCGATGAATGAATTCTTTAACAATTTGCAAAGACAAGGGATTGACCCACAGACCTATTACCAAATCACTGGTACAACAGAGCAAGACTTGCATAATCAATATGAAAAGGATGCCGAAACAAGAATTAGAACTAATTTAGTGATTGAGGAAATTGCGAAAGCTGAAAGCTTTGAAGTGTCTGACAAGGAAATCGATGAAGAATTAGCATCTCTATCAGAACAGTACAATATTCCAACTGATAAGATTCAAACAATGCTTTCAACGGATATGATTAAGCATGACATCTTGAATAAGAAGGCTGTTGAACTTGTAGTTGATACAGCTGTTGCAAAATAGATTTAAAAAATAAATAATTAAAAACCAAGCTCAGATGATTCGTTCTGGCTTGGTTTTTGTTTTAAATGCTATCGTAATATCTAAAAAGCTTCGCTGATAATTACAATTTTTCATATCGCAAGTCAACTCACTTGCCATTTGATTGAAAACTGGTAAGGCTGCTGTCAATTTGTTAAAATGAGTAAGAAGCACAATCAATTGTTATAAAAAGAAATTATTGGGGTAGTTATGGGAATTTTCGTAGAGAGTATGCATTTTATTTTTGGAAATAGCTATATTTTTGTACTAATTGTCAATCTATTTTTAAGCTTGGTGATTATTTTTAGGGAGCGTAAGCAGACGTCAAGCACATGGGCATGGCTTTTAATCTTGGTCTTTATTCCAATAGTTGGTTTTATTCTTTATACATTTTTAGGTCGTGGTATTAGCCATACGCGGCTGTTTGATTTGAAGATTCAGCGGCGAATTGGTGGCTTGGATGATTTGAAAAAGCAACAGGAGGATGTGCAAAAGATTAGCGAAGTCCGAAAGAAAACGGAAGTATTGGACGAGCTGTCATTGATTTATATGCTGACACTGCATGAGCAGGCTTATTTTTCTGAGGACAATGACATCAAGCTCTTTACCGATGGCACAGAAAAATTTGATGCATTGATTGAGGACATCAACTTGGCAACAGATACGATTAACATGGAATATTATATATTCAGAATGGATAATTTAGGTAAAAGGGTCTATCAAGCGCTGCTCGCTGCACAAAAACGAGGTGTTGAGGTTCGTGTGCTTTTAGATGCCTGGGGGAGCAATGGGGTTAAGCGGCATGATTTTAGTGAGCTAATCAATGCAGGCGGAGAAGTTGTTTTCTTCTTTCCACTCTTCTTACCATGGATTAATCCACGGCTTAACTACCGTAATCACCGCAAGATTGTTGTGATTGATGGTCGGATTGCTTACACTGGTGGTTTTAATGTCGGCGATGAGTATCTTGGTGCCGTTAAAAAATTTGGCTATTGGCGGGATAATCATTTGCGAATTATCGGCAGATCGGTTTATTCCTTACAAAATAGATTTATTATGGATTGGAATTCCCAAGAAGTCGCTAAGATACAAGACATTGGACAGTTTTTTCCGGAGATTACACACGAAGGACATATGCGCCTGCAGGTTGTAACGAGTGGTCCAGATACCATGACGCAGCCGATTAAAATGACTTATCTTAAGATGATTAATCTGGCAAAGCAGGAAATATTAATTCAAACGCCTTATTATATTCCAGATGACGCTATTCATGAATCGCTAAAGCTTGCCCTGATGAGCGGTGTTAAGGTTCGATTGATGATACCAAATAAACCGGATCATATCTTTGTTTATTGGGCAACCTATTCACTGGCGGCAGAATTGATTGAATACGGGGCAATCGTTGAAACCTATGAGCCCGGTTTTATTCATGCTAAAACAATGATTATTGATCAACAGCTGACTTCAATTGGTTCAGCAAATATTGATAATCGCTCATTTGCGCTTGATTTTGAAGTTAATACAATTATCTACAATGACGAATTTGCGGAGATTGTCCGGAAGAAGTTTTGCGAGGACGAGCAATTCTCTAACGTTTTAACCCAAGAGATTTATGCCGCGCGTTCCAATCTGATTAAGATAAAAGAAGGCTTGGCGCGCTTAATTGCACCATTATTATAGAAATGTAAAAGCTGCGTGTACTTATGAATTAATTGCGAAGCTTTGTGACACTAGAAACGTACGGTTTGCATGATTTCCTTAGGATTTAACAATCTAAGAAAGGATAAGTAAATGCAAACACCATCTTAGAAAGGATTGTTTAAATGAAGAAGAAGTTTTTGCTTTTCTTTAGTCTGATTACGGTTTTACTGCTTTCAGGCTGTGTGAAATGGATTGATAAAGGAGAATCAATTACAGCGGTCGGGTCAACGGCACTTCAGCCCTTAGTTGAAACAGCAGGCGAGAGCTTTGCGGATAAATATCCCGGTCGTTTTATCAATGTGCAAGGTGGTGGCTCAGGAACAGGACTTTCGCAGGTTCAAACTGGCGCAGTTCAGATAGGTAATTCAGATTTGTTTGCTGAGGAGAAGGACGGGATTGAGGCAGATAAGCTGGTCGATCATCAGGTTGCGGTCGTTGGGATTACACCGATTGTCAATAAGAATGTCGGTGTTCAAGATGTATCCATGGCACAGTTGAGAAAAGTTTTCACAGGCGAGATTACGAATTGGCAAACCCTCGGAGGGAAGGATTTACCGATTGTTTTGCTTAATCGTGCAGCAGGTTCGGGGACACGTGCGACCTTTGAGCGCTGGGTCATGGATGGCAAGGCTACGAAGAAAGCACAGGAGCAAGACTCGTCCGGCACTGTGCGCTCAATCGTTGCAGAAACCCCAGGGGCGATTAGCTACGTTGCCTTTAGCTATGTCGATAAATCCGTTCATGTGTTATCTCTGGATAAAATCGCACCAACTGAGGAAAATGTGTCAACTAATCAATGGCCAATCTGGGCGTATGAGCATATGTATACTAAGGGCAAGCCAACGAAATTAACCAAGGATTTTTTGGATTATATGTTAAGTGAGCACATTCAAAGCTCATTAATCAAAAAACTAGGCTATATCTCGGTTCACACGATGAAAGTTAAGCGAAATGCTGCAGGCGAAATTATTCAATAATGAGATTGAAAAAGGAGTTAGTTTTGGAAGGAAAACATCGATTATTACAAAAATCAAAACGAATTAGACTGGAGCGCTTTGGTAAAACAATTACTTTGTTTTGTATCACGCTAATCGTCTTAGTAGTGGCTATGATTTTCTTGTTTGTCGCACAAAAAGGCTTATCAACCTTCTTTGTCGATAAGGTTAATGTCTTTAAGTTTTTATTTGGCACAGAATGGAATCCAAGCCAGCTTGGCAGCGATGGCAAGCCAATGATTGGTGCATTGCCACTCTTTCTTGGTTCATTATTTGTGACATTACTTTCAGCGCTAGTTGCGACACCCTTTGCGATAGGTGCAGCGATATTTATCACAGAAATCTCGCCAAAGCGTGGGGCGAAACTTTTGCAGCCGGTCATTGAGCTATTGGTCGGTATTCCGTCAGTGGTATATGGCTTTGTCGGTTTGACAGTGATTGTGCCATTTGTTCGGACAGTTTTTGGCGGAACAGGCTTTGGGATTTTATCTGGAACTTTTGTTTTATTTGTTATGATTTTACCGACAGTGACCTCAATGACGGTTGACTCACTTAAAGCAGTGCCACGTTTTTACAAGGAAGCTTCCCTTGGCTTAGGTGCGACACGCTGGCAAACGATTTGGCGTGTTTTGCTAAGAGCTGCCACTCCGGGTATTTTAACAGCTGTGGTTTTTGGTATGGCAAGAGCGTTTGGCGAAGCTTTAGCCATTCAGATGGTTGTCGGTAATTCGGCAGTTATGCCAACTAGCTTGGTGACACCAGCCTCCACTTTAACCTCCGTTTTGACAATGGGGATTGGCAACACGATTATGGGAACCTTAGATAACAACGTCTTATGGTCACTTGCCTTACTGCTACTTGTGATGTCGCTCATCTTTAATATCGCCATGCGCTTGATTGCTAAGAAAGGAGCGTTAAAATAATGTCAGCAAAGAAAATAGATAAGCTTGCAACATTTGTTTTGTATGTTATTTCTGGTTTAATTGTTTTAATTTTAGCTTCTTTATTGCTGTATATTTTATTTAAAGGTCTGCCAAATGTTTCTTGGCATTTCTTAACTAGTCCGGCTAAGGCTTATGAAGCAGGCGGTGGGATTGGTATTCAGTTATTTAACTCGTTCTTTTTACTCTTGATTACGATGCTAATCAGCTTTCCGATTTCGCTGGGGGCAGGGATTTATTTATCCGAATACGCTAAGGATAATTGGTTAACGCGTTTGATTAGAACGGCAATCGAAATACTGAGTTCTCTACCGTCAGTGGTGGTTGGTTTGTTCGGCTTCTTAATCTTTGTCATTCAAATTGGCTACGGCTTTTCGATTCTTTCGGGGGCATTAGCCTTGACGGTCTTTAACCTGCCACTGATGACACGAAACGTAGAGGAGAGTTTACACGCAATCTCGTTTACACAGCGTGAGGCAGGCTTAGCGCTTGGTTTATCCCGCTGGGAAACGGTGCTTCATGTGATTATACCAGAGGCATTGCCTGGAATTATCACAGGTATTGTCTTAAGTAGCGGGCGGATATTTGGCGAAGCAGCGGCATTAATCTATACGGCCGGTCAGTCCGCACCAGCACTTGATTGGAGTAATTGGAATCCATTATCAGTATCTAGCCCGATTAGTATCTTTAGGCAAGCGGAAACTCTAGCTGTTCATATCTGGAAGGTCAACAGCGAAGGCAATATTCCAGATGCTGCACAGGTTTCTGCCGGTGCGTCCGCTGTTTTGATTATCGCTGTACTAATCTTTAATTTTAGCGCAAGATTTATTGGCAAGAAATTACATGCTAAATTGACAAGTGCGTGAGGATTTTAATTGTTATTGCTAGATAAATTTAGTTTAAAATCAAATATTGGAAATTTAATCAAGTGCCACAAGCACCCTTAGAGGAGGATATTTTGAGTTACGATTTTAGTCAGCGTCATATTATTACGCTTGAAAATAAAGAAATTGCGCTGTCAACAACTGACCTACACGTCTTCTACGGCGAGCATGAATCAATTAAGGGAGTTGACATGCAGTTTGAGAAAAATAAAATAACCGCTCTTATTGGACCCTCAGGCTCAGGGAAGTCAACTTATTTGCGATCCTTGAACCGAATGAATGATACGGTTTCGTCTGCTAGAGTAACAGGTTCAATTAACTATCAGGGCATCAATATTAATCAGCCAGATGTCAATGTCTATGAAATGCGTAAGCTGATTGGCATGGTTTTCCAGCGACCGAATCCATTTGCCAAGTCTATTTATAAGAATATTACTTTTGCTTTGGAGCGCCACGGTATAGCTGATAAGAAAAAGCTAGACGAAATTGTTGAAACAAGTCTTAAGCAGGCAGCACTTTGGGATCAAGTCAAAGATGACCTCCATAAATCAGCTTTAGCCCTATCCGGCGGACAGCAGCAGCGTCTATGTATTGCCCGAGCAATTGCCCTAAAGCCAGAGATTTTGCTTTTGGACGAGCCGGCAAGCGCCTTAGACCCGATTTCAACCTCTGTCGTTGAGGAAACCTTGATGCAGCTTAAGGAGGATTACACCATTATCATCGTTACCCATAATATGCAGCAAGCTGCTCGTATCAGTGATTACACCGCCTTTTTCTACTCAGGGGACTTGATTGAGTATGATGATACAAAGCATATCTTTACCAGACCAAAGTTAAATGCAACCGAGGACTACGTTTCCGGACATTTTGGTTAATTTAAGACAAGGGAGGTCTTCATGAACGAAACCATTATCAGCGTCAATGATTTATCGCTTTATTATGGCAAGAAAAAAAGCTTGAATAATATTACAATGGACTACTATAAGGGAGAAATAACCGCCTTGATTGGTCCCTCAGGCTCAGGGAAATCAACGCTATTGCGTTCAATCAACCGAATGAATGATTTAGTGCCCGGCGTGACGATTACCGGCAGCATTACCTATCAAAATCAAAATATCTATGGTCCAAGAATGGATACCGTCAAGCTACGCAAGGAGATTGGCATGGTTTTCCAGCAGCCGAACCCATTTCCCTTTTCAATTTACGAAAATGTTGTCTATGGTTTACGCTTAAATGGTGTTAAGGATAAAGCAATCTTAGATGAAGCAGTCGAAAAAAGCTTGAAAGACGCTTCAATCTGGGAGGAAGTCAAGGATAAACTACATCAATCAGCGCTTGGTTTATCCGGCGGACAGCAGCAGCGTGTCTGCATTGCCCGAGTTTTGGCAGTCAATCCGGATATTATTTTGTTAGACGAGCCGACAAGTGCCCTAGACCCAATCTCATCGGGCAAGATAGAAGCCATGCTACTTGAGCTAAAAGAAAAATATACGATGATTATCGTCACGCACAATATGCAGCAGGCTTCAAGAATATCAGATAGAACCGCCTTTTTCCTTGACGGTGATTTAATCGAATATGACAAAACTAAAAACATCTTCCTAGATCCAAAGCAGCAACAAACTAATGACTATATTACCGGCAAATTTGGGTAATTCAAATCCTTCGCTTAAGCTTGCAAAAACTATCAGTGGTAATGATTTCCTTGATAGGTAAGCTTAAGATAAAAAATTTTAAATAACAGTTAAAGTAAACAGTCCGTTGATAAATTCGGTATAAAAATCGCTCAAACAGTCAATCAAAAGGAGTAAAGCATGTTAAGAACACAATTTGAAGATCAGTTGATTAAATTACACAATCAATTTTATTCCATGGGAACACAAGTTTCCTCTCAGCTGAACAAGGCTGTCCGTGCCTTTGTTTCTCACGATAAGGACTTGGCAAAGGAAGTTATTGATGATGACGAAGCAATCAATGAATTAGAGATTAAGCTGGAAAAGAAATCATTTGAAATTATCGCCTTACAGCAGCCTGTTTCGACTGACCTGAGAACAGTGATTACAGTTTTAAAGGCATCAAGTGATTTGGAACGAATCGGGGATCATGCCGTTTCGATTTCAAAAAGTGCAATTCGGATGAAGGGTGAGGAACGTTTGCCGGAGATTGAAAGAGAAATTTCAATCATGGGCGAGGAAGCTAAGAAAATGCTTGACGCAGCACTTAACGCCTATATTCAATCAGATGAAGCAAGAGCGCGGGAAGTCGCAACTTGGGACGGTCAGATTAACAAGCTGTTTAAAGAAATCAGAAGCCATGCAATTGCAGCGCTTAAGGAAAATCCGGAAGCGATTGTTGCAGGTAATGACTATCTGCACGTTTGTACATTTTTGGAGCGAATTGGGGACTATTCAGCCAATCTTTGCGAATGGATTGTCTATCTCAAAACAGGTAAAATCGCCGAGCTATCAAGCACAGATGATAATGAATAAACCCACAGACTGCTTAATCTAAATTAAGCGGTCGTTTTGGTTGCCAATGGGTGAGCGTTAGGCGGTGAAAGTCCGCTATAGCTTTGCAGTAGGAACTGTTAGAAAGGTGTGAGTGAGTTGAGGAAAGTCAAATATGGGATTGTTTCAACGGCGCAAGTCGTGCCGCGATTTATCGCAGGTGTTAGAGAAACGCAAATCGGAGAAATCGTTGCTATCTCCTCGCGTTCCATTGATAATGCTCAGGCATTTGCCAAAAAGTATGATATTCCAAAATATTACGGCAGTGAAAGCGCAATGTTTAGTGACAGCGAAATTGATGTTGTCTATATCGCGACATATAACCAAGGACATTATGCAAGTGCTAAAGCCGCATTACTTGCAGGTAAACACGTTTTGTTGGAAAAACCATTCACATTAAAGATTAGTGAAGCGCATGAGCTTTTTGCATTAGCCAAGGCGAATCATTTGTTTTTAATGGAGGCGCAAAAGTCGGTATTTTTACCATTAACTCATAAAGTTAAGCAAATCATCTCCTCTGGCGTATTGGGAGAGATTATCTCGATTTTTTCAGTCACAGCATACGCCTCAGTTGACCATGTCAAATGGTTTGAGAGCTTAGAGGCAGGCGGCGGGGCAACTCACTTCATGGCGTCTTATGCCTTGAGCTATTTGCCCTATATCTTGGGAGAGAAAATTGTTGATTTTAATGGAGTTGCTGAATTTACAAAAGGAAAATCAGATGTACAAAGTATGTTGAATTTAGCGTTTGAAAGTGGCATTTTGGCGAATATTTATCTGACGACCAAAAAGGGATTGCCGAAGGAAGTAAAGATTATCGGCAGACAAGCTGAGCTGATTATTCCGGAATTTTGGCGAGGAGTTAAGGCGGAAATCCATTATAATGACGGTAGTAGAGAGGTTTTCACTGCGCCATTTTCTAGTGATTTTAAGTTTGAGGTTGACCATGTTAATCAGCTGATTACTAGCGGTGCGACAGCTTCAAATATCATGACCCCAGAGCTTACAATGCTTGGTGTACAGATAATGGATACACTCTATCAGCGCTGGAGTAGCCAGCGATAGCTTTTTCTGCTATAATAAGTGTATGCGATGAGTCGAAAGCATGGGATATGTTTTTAACTGACGGATTTTCAGGACATATTGGTAAGCGAGTGGACGCGCAAGCCACACGAAAGTGCCTTTAAGAGAGATTACAGTTTTCTGTGGTCTCTTTTTTGTCTATTTCTCGGTAAATCACCTCACCTAATGTAATGTCAATTTGAGCATTAAATAGCTCGGTTAGCGCCAAGAGAAGTTGACTGGCTTGGCTTTCATCGATGTAAATATCCGCAGAAACATTTTCTGTGAATTGAATATTCTCAAGTGTGTAGTGATTAGTTCTGGAAAAGTTTTCCAAAAGGTTGTAGTGATTATAGCTGAGGGTCAGCTTGACCTGTCGCATTAAGATGTTTTCGACAATTCCTACGGTATGGATTGCTTCGTTAACTGCATTGCCATATGCACGAATGAGCCCACCACTGCCGAGCTTAACGCCACCAAAGTATCGAGTAACCACTGCAAGACAGTTGACTATTTCCAGCTTTTTTAAGACCTCTAGCATTGGAAGCCCTGCCGTTCCACTTGGCTCACCATCATCTGAAAATCGTTGAACCTCTTGCTTTAAACCGAGCGTAAATGCTGAGCAATTGTGTGTTGCCTTATAATGCTGCTTTTTGACTTGAACTAATTTTTCCCTTGCCGCCTCTTCCGACTCTATCCGAAAAACTTGACAGATAAAACGTGACTTTTTAATGTTTAATTCACACTCTCCATCATTTTTGATTGTCCGGTAACTCACCAAATCAACTCCAATCCAATTCAACTATTTTTTTCATTATAACAAAAGAATACGTAAGAAATAAGGAGTAAGATAGTTTAGGCAGTATTTAATTCTTCGTTTTAAAACAATTAGTGCATAAACTCTTGCAATATAAAAACAATTATGGTGCGGAAAATGGATTGATGATTTAGATAAATTGTCCGAAATATTTATCTTGGGAAGCTGCTTTCCGTTAAAGTATTTGGAAGATTAAGGTTGTAATTTTAAAAAAAGGAGGATTTTGAGATGGAAAATGGTTACGGTCGGCGGCTATTGTTGAGCGAAATCGCAAATATGCAGCTTGAAAATTTTCAAACGATGTCGGCGATGAAATCTCTTGATACACAGATTCAATGTGTTAGGTGCGGATTTATCAGCGAAAAGGCAGAAGTAAGATTGCCAGATGAGTCGTTTTATTGCCCGAATTGTATCAATTTAGGGAGAGTTAGGAGCAGTGAGTTACTTTATTTTTTACCTGACAATCAACTGTTTGATGTTAAAGAGAAAGTCTTGCGTTGGTGTGGACAACTAACTTTAGCCCAGCAGAAAATTTCAGATGAATTAGTTGCAAATACTGAGGACACGCTAGTTCATGCGGTGACTGGTGCAGGAAAAACAGAGATGATTTATCAGGTGTTAGCGTGTGTACTAGAGGCAGGTGGTCATGTCTGTTTGACTTCACCTCGGGTTGATGTCTGTATTGAGATTTTTGCGCGTCTTAAGCGTGATTTTGCTGTTCCCATGCAGCTACTTTATGCTGATGGTGATGATTATAAGCGAACGAACCTAGTCGTTTGTACAGTTCACCAGCTGATGCGTTTTTACCAGAGCTTTGATTTGATGATTATTGATGAAGTTGATGCTTTTCCACTAGTCAATCATCCGAGTTTGAATTGGGCGATTGAACACGCTAGAAAACTAAGTGCGCGGACGATTTATCTGACAGCAACGCCGACTGCTGCCTTAGTAGAAAAGGCCGGCCGAGGTGAAATTTTAAGCTTGGTTCTTGATAGAAGATTCCACGGGAAACCTTTGGTTTTGCCGAAGTTTGTCTGGTGTTCAAGCTTGCTAGACAAATTAAAACAGGAAAAGCTGTCTGGTAAATTGCGACGTATTATTGCGCAGCAACGCGTTAGCCGTTATCCTTTATTGTTATTTGTACCGGAGATTCGTCTTGGTTTAATTTTACAAAAGCTACTCAAACAATTTTTGACGGAAGATTCGATTGGATTTATTTCCTCGCAGTCAAACGATCGAAAAAAAATTTCGCTTGCTTTTAAATCAGGAGAATATACCGTCTTGATTGCCACGACAGTCTTAGAGCGTGGCGTGACTTTTTCTGGTATAGACTGTATGGTAATCGGCAGCGATCACCGTGTTTTTACGACTGAAAGTCTTATTCAGATTGCCGGGAGGGTTGGACGAGATGTTAAAAGACCAAGCGGACTACTCTTGTTTTTTCATCAAGGAAAAACTCAGGCAATGGTGCGTACTTTAAAGAGTATTAAGGCAATGAATCAGGGAGGTATGAGATGAATTGTTTATTATGTGATACTTCGTTTGAGCAGCACCGAACTTTTCGGGAAATATTTTTATTGATGAAAAATTCGCCATCAGTTTGCTCAACATGCTCAAAACAGTTTGAAAGTCTAGAAGGTGGCTGCCATTTTTGCTGCAAAGCAGGTGAAGCAGCTATTTGCAAGGACTGTCAATATTGGGCGTCCTTAGGGCAAGAGCTACAGCATTACGCACTTTATCATTATAATGATAGCTTGCAGGATTATTTCTCAAAATATAAATTTTTAGGAGATTACCGCTTGCGGCAAGTCTTTAGAGGGGAAATAAAAACAGCGCTAAAGCGTATGCGACCAGCAGTCTTTGTACCTATTCCCATCTCGGAAAAACGACTTCAAAAACGTGGCTTTAATCAGGTCGAAGGGCTTTTAGCTGCAGCAGGAATTAGTTATTATCCCCTTTTGAATAAGTCGGTAGATGAAAAAGCTCAGTCAAGTAAGGGGCGCTATGAGCGTTTAAGGCTGGGAAAAATTTTTCAAATCAATCCGGAGATTTCGCTTGATTTTTCTAGTCGGATTGTATTGGTTGATGATATTTATACAACCGGTGCGACGATTCATTCGGCAGTGGCAACCTTGAAAGAGGCAGGATATCTTTCAGTGACGAGTTTTTCATTGGCTAGATAATCGCTATTTATAAGAATTTAAACGTTCTCTAATAGGTAACACAGACTTTTTCAAAAATATCAGTTATTATCGTTTGGAAATTTCCGAATGTTTGGTATAATTAATTTAAGAAGGGAAAACGATTTCTTTTCTATTGCTGGAGAAAGAGGGTTTTTATTATGATTAGATTTAATGTACGTGGCGAAAACATTGAAGTAACAGAGTCAATTCGTGACTATGTTGAGAAGAAGGTAAGCAAAATCGAGAAATACTTTGGCGAAAATATTGAAGGAACGGCGCATATTAATTTAAAAGTCTATCCTGAAAAAACAGCTAAGGTTGAAGTGACGATTCCATTGCCAAACATTGTATTACGTGCAGAAAATACGTCGCAAGACTTGTATGGTAGCATTGATTTGGTAACGGACAAGCTAGAGCGTCAAATCAGAAAGCATAAGACAAAGCTTAATCGTCGACATAGACAAAAACAATCAGCCGCAGAAATCTTTATCGTTGATAGCGTTGACGCATTGTTAGAGGAAGAGCCTGAAAAGATTGTACGCACCAAGCGTGTTTCTCTAAAACCGATGGATACGGAAGAGGCAATCTTGCAGATGGATTTATTAGGACACAATTTCTTCATTTACACAGATGCTGAAACAGATGAAACACATATTATCTATCGTCGTAGCGATGGCAATATCGGTTTGATTGAAACAGAGTAAACTGAGTTTAAAAGATGAGCAAGGTTTGGATTTCTCAAGCCTTGCTTTTACTTATCGCACTAAGATTAAGGAGAGAGTAATGAGTGAACCATTGTTTTTAAAACCTGTATTCCATGAGAAAATTTGGGGCGGAAGTAAGCTGGCTAAAGAGTTTGGTTATCAAATTCCTAGCGAACATACTGGAGAGTGCTGGGCAATTTCTGCTCATCCCAATGGTGTGTCAACAGTTTTAAATGGCAAGTATCAAGGCATGAAGCTAGACGAATTGTATCAAGCTCACCCAGCGCTTTTTGGCAATCCGGATAAGGCTGTTTTTCCCTTGTTGACTAAGATACTTGATGCGAATGATTGGTTGTCTGTTCAGGTTCATCCAGATGATACCTATGCCTTAGAGCACGAGGGCGAGCTGGGTAAGACAGAATGCTGGTATGTTATTGCTGCGGAGCCAGATGCACAGATTATCTACGGACATCATGCCAAAAGTCGAAAAGAATTATCAGAGATGATTGCTTCAAAGGATTGGAACCATCTACTGACAAGAGTTAAGGTTAAAGCCGGAGATTTCTTTTACGTCCCAAGTGGAACAATGCATGCAATTGGCAAGGGTATTTTAATCCTAGAAACTCAGCAGTCAAGTGACACGACCTATCGTGTCTATGATTTTGACCGAAAGGATAATCAAGGTAATTTGCGTGAGTTACACCTGCCACAGTCAATTGATGTCATGACGATTGGTGAGATAAAAAACACAACGCCGCTCATCAGCAATACTGGTACGGCAGAAATCACAACGTTTATCACAAATGACTTTTTCACCGTCTATCAATGGAGGGTTCACGCTAAAACGTCATTTAAACAAAGCGCACCGTATACCTTGGTGTCGGTCTTAGATGGCGAGGGAGAATTAATTGTTTCAGGTGACACTTATTCGCTCAAGAAAGGGCAGCATTTTATTCTGCCAAGTGATGTCAGTCAATGGGAGTTCTCGGGTCATCTATCGATGATTGCCAGCCACGACGGCAGTAATTCGTAACAAAAAATGGTCAAAACAATTTGAGTCTGTGACTTATGTCGCAGGCTGTTTTTGTATTAGCGACTGGAAAAGGGAGTTGTTTATTGGGCGCTTAGCGATGAGGAAGTTGCATTCTCTCGGTTGCTAGGATTTATCATGAAAAATAATTTGAGGCAAAGACTTTTGGGTCAGCCTCTGTCGCAACCTTTTTGTGGACATGAGTATCTCTAAGGCTCAGCCTTTCATTTGGGAATAATTTTAAACATTGCAAAACAACGCCAGCCGTTGTTCTGCCTTGAATGCGCCTGAAATGTCTTGGTTAACTTTTCCATGTAAATTTGGTTGACTTTTTAATGTAAACGATTGCTTTTTAGTTAAATGTGAGTTATAATGAAGACAGAATTGCGAGTAATTATTGAGGGAACAGGGAGGATTTAAGATGATTTAGCTAATCAGCAGAGTGCTGGAGGTGAGGGTAAGCTATGAAAAAGGGGAAAGGTTTATTAATTAAGCGACACTTGTTTTATATAGGTGCTTTATTCAGTTTGTTTTTGATAGTTAATGTTGCGCCTCAACAGGTCAAGGCTACGATTTATTGGGACGACGAGGCTGATAATCAGCTTGAAGTAAATGATACGCTACATAAAACCGGTGGTATTCATGCCAGTAGCTCAAAGGGGGAAAAGCAGTCTTTCATCGTTGTCTATAAGGAGAAATCAGAGCGGACAACTGCGAAGATTGAAGCGATTACTCATACTGAGGCAAGTGATGAGTATGATACAGTGCTAAACGGCATTGCAACTGAAGCAACAGTTGAGGAAATCATGGCAGTTGAAGCTTTGCCAGAGGTCAGCTATGTTACTTATGATCATCAGATACAAGCTCTTGATACGAGAGGAAATAGCCTAGCTGGGATTTCTGCTTATCGGAGCTTGGTCGGTGGCGATAAGGGCGCGGGTCTTGTGATTGCCGTTATAGATACTGGGGTTGACCTTAGCCATTATGCTTTTTCAGTAGCACCGCCAAGTCCAAGATTAAATGCCACATCATATAAGCTCGCTGGAGTTGACCATGGCAAGTATATCAATTCAAAAATCCCTTACAGTTACAGCTATGTGACTAGTAGCGGGGAGCAAGAGGCTGCGCATTATCACGGGACACATGTTGCAGGGATTGCTGCTTCAAGGAGCTATGCTATTGATTATTACGGGGTTTCTTACAATATCGAAGGCGCAGCACCAGATGCACAAATCGTTAATATGCAGGTTTTTGAACCAACGACAAATTCCACTACTAGTGAGTCTGTTGTTATCAAGGCGATAGATGACGCAGTTAAGCTTAAGGTTGATGTCATTAATCTTAGCCTAGGTTCGCCAAAGGCTCGGTCTATTGCCTTTAATCAAGTGATAAAAGATGCTAAAGATAAGGGTATTATGGTTGTTGCGGCAGCTGGAAATTATGAATCAGCCAATAAAATTGACCAAAGTCCAGTTTCTTTCGATCTCGATCTTAAGGATCAATGGACGATTTCAACACCGAGTACAGCGCCAGAAGCAATCAGTGTAGCGGCTAGTACGCTGGGCAATCAGCTTTCAGGCTATTCATCATGGGGTGGTGATACAACGATACTTGATTTTAAACCAGAGGTGACGGCTTATGGTGGCAGTGGCTACAGTCTTCCAGATTTTGTCATTGGTCCGGTACCTAGTGGGAGCGCACTTAGCTTTATGAGCGGGACAAGTATGGCAACACCTTTAGTTTCAGCGGGTGCGGCATTAGTAAAAAAGGCTCTTAGCACAAAATATTCTGGTGTAACGCTAGCAGATCAGGTAGACATTGCACTGGTTAATACAGCAAAGCCATTATTTGAAAGCGGAAGTAAGCCCTATTCGCCACGAAAACAGGGCGCAGGCTTGATGCAGGTTCAAAATGCCGTTAAGAATAAAGTAGTGATTACTGATGTAACGACAAATGACGACACTTTATCAGATGGGATTTTAGAGCTAAAAAAGATTACCTCTCGACTGATTACGCGGCAGCTTAAGCTAATCAACACCAGCAATACAGATGTTTCTTACGAATGGAATGATTTAGGCGTTTATCAAAATGATGTCGTTAAAGCAAACGTCACACTGACTGACAAGCTAATTAATTATTCAAATATTTTCATCAAAAATGGTTCAGTAAACATTGCTAAAGACAGCGGGATAATTACCGTTCCCAAAAATAGTACGGTTACTCTAACGGTTG
>JAISYB010000054.1 GCA_031270215.1 Streptococcaceae bacterium
GTACCTGCAACAATTGTTGTCAGCGAGCCTTCCTCAAAAATCGTTGTCCCACCACCATTTGAGCTAAAACCAGTCGCAAATGAATAACCATAAATCTCAGCATCTGCTTTAACTGTTAAGTTTTTCACCTCGGTTAAGGGCTGACCTTCCAAAGGATGTGACGGTTTAAATTGCCGCCCTACACCACGAATACTACTTTGATAACTAATCGCTTGCTGAAAATTAACCTGACCACTCAATTCTAGATTGCCATTTGGAAAATAGACAGATTGAGTTCCGGTATAATTAATATCCTGAAAAGCTAGTCGAGCATGTGTCCGTTTAGTTCTACCTGTTGTAGAATCATTATAGGCATCTGACATATTCGGCGAAACATAAAAACCATTGTGATTAGCCGCATAAACGGTCATATTTTTAATCATAATATCCCATGATGTGCCGGCCGCCAAAGTCGCATTCGCTGCTTGTGTTGCGTCCATCGTTCTGATCATGACACGACCAAAGTCAACTTCAAAGCCTTGACCATCTATCTCGACAGGACGTGAGATCTCAGTACCAGTTAGTCGCACAAAGTTTCGGATATCTGAAGTAGTAGACGTTACATTCGCAATATTTGTCGCACCTGTATCACTATAAGTCGCTGATACACGAATCCCGTTATTCCAGACAGCACTATTTCCCTCAGGCGTAAAGAATGATGCTAAGTGATAAATTTTCGTAATTGACTTTGTTCCAAGCGCATTAGCAGCACCCGCAAAATCTTTAACACCAGCTATTGTTGGATTACTAGCATCATCTACCCAGATATCACCAATACTTGTATTAGCAATACTTTGGGTGGTATCTGCTGCATCATAGGTTGCCCCGCCATATGTTCCTTTGTTGCCACCTTCAATGATTGTACCCAAACCTAGGGTTGAAGCCTCAGCTGCAACATCATTAATCGTGTAAATCTTGCCACCATATTGGTCAACCAATGAATTACCACTCGCAGCTCGAGCGAGCTTTGAAAGCTTTTTAGCACTGGCAGCCTTTTCCCCAATTAATGTTTCAACAGAATTAATTTTTTCATCAACAAGCGCTTCTGAGGATTGCGCTGTTGCTGTTTTTTCTTCTGTTTTAGTTGTTTTTGTGGACGACTCTTTAGTCAAAGCCAGTGCAGACGTAGTTTGCACTAATTGAACACCAATCAATGAAGCTATCATAGAAAGCGAATAAACAGCCTTAACGAAGCGTTTCTTATTCAAATGCTGAAATTCTTTTTTCCGTTTCAATTTCTTCCACCTCCTTTTTTTTGCGTCGTTTCACAATTAAAAACCAGATGAAGAAAGCAAAAAGAATGATTATTTCTCCTAACAAAGTAAGAGAAACCCAGTAACCGCGCTCACCAGTTTTAGGGAGCAAATCTTCCAACCTGTTCACTATATTGTCGCCACTAGGTGAGGGATTATTATTGCTACTTTTAGTAGCTTCTTTTAGAGTAATCTTAGCGCCCGTTTGATCCGCCAAAGTAGATTTAGGGTGACTCAAAGCAAGAGTAAAACCTAAAAGAGAAACCAACACTAGCACATAATATAATTTTATCTTCATCTCTTCCTCCCTTCGATAGCGACCTTTATTTATTTTCATTTTTCTTCTCTTCTTCTTCTTTTTTCTTACGACGTTTCCATAATAAGAAAATAAAGAAAATCAACAATAAAGCAATAGCAACGACAATAATCAATAGTAGCCAAGGAAATGGATTTGGTTTAGGATCTCGAATGGCAGCCTTATTTGCCTCATCTACATCTTTTTTCAGAACAGTAAAGTCCATATCCCAAGTCCAAGTCTTTTCCGCCCATTTTGGATCAGTGGTTGTTGCTTTAACACGCATCGTGTACTCGCCAGGCTTCATCAAATCTTTACCGAGTTTTACCGGATAAGCGTAATTGGAATTAGGCGCCATAGAAACACCTTCCGTATGATTTTCATATAAAACATCATATGAACCGCGCTTGGTTACCTTGGCAGTAATTTCAAGATTAGACAAAATGGCACGTTGATCATTTTGAAAATTGGCGAAAAATGCTTTTTGATAATCATGAACACCGGTCGTTACACTAGTTAAATTTAAATTTGGCTTATCAATTTCTTGATTCACTGTCAGTTTAATACCAATTGAATAGGCGTAGCGATTACTAATCCCTTTTGTTTCTGCGTCTTTTTCGTCTTCTGCCAAAGTGAAATACCAAGAACCTAAAATCACACCATCTGGCGCTGTATCAGGAACTTTAATATCTGCCTTAACCGTTCGTCTTTGCTCTGGCTGTACCTCTGCTTTTAAATCTGATGCATGAATTTCAGCGATGTCCGAAAGCTTCGTCTTTAAGCTTTTATCATATTTTTTCGCTTTTGACGTGTAGTCAATAATCCCATTACTGTTGGTATATGCTGTAAATATCTTAGAATCAACAACAATTGCCTTTTTTGATTTGCTAAAAATATTTGTTTCCAGAGTTAATTCGTCCCCCGGTTTAACTGTCAAATCAAAATAGCTAGAGTTATCGCCTTTACTGTCACCTTCGTTTGATTTTTGAACACCAAAACTGATTGCATCATCAGCACTAACCGGCGCAACGATTGATGACGCTCCGATTATCATCAAAAAAAGCGCAATACAAATTTTTTTCAATGGTAAAATACCTCCCCATAAGTCTGTTGCGTTCCTTTGGAAAGAACGCTGATAGAAATTAAAATCAAGTTATCAATAAGCCAATAAACTATGGCTAGATGATATCAAACACCTGACACTAACAATCATCTAGTGCCAGGTTTGATAACTAAAAATCTTCACTTACTTAAATGAATGATTTTTAATTAGAAAGTTGCTGTTGCTTGAAGTGTCCAGTTAACAACACCAGTATACGTCCCTTTTGTTGGGATAGTTGGAACATCTAATTTAACAGCAGTTGGATCCCAGAATCTTGATGTGTAAGAATAACCTAGTAATTTTTTATCCGCATCACTTAAGGCAGCTAACTCAGTTCCATCATCACTAGTACCAACTACTCCTAATGTTTTCGCATCAACTGCTTCAAGGAATTCCACGTCAGCTCCACCTGCTGTAATAGTTACTTCTTGTGAACCAACAATAACGTCAGTCGTAATGCCGCCTGAAAATGCGCCTTCTAAATTTGTACCAACTTGTGAATTACCATACCATTTGTTTGATAATTGTCCTGCAGGGAATACAATTGCTGCACCCGTTAATTTGCTACTGCTATACGATAAGTCGCCTAATCTAGCTGTTACTTTCCAACCTGAATTATAACCAATACGTCCATCATAAACTTGAACAGTTTGACTACCACCTGCTGCTCCGTTATCTAGTGCGCTCAAGGCATTTGCACCAGTAAAACCAGTACCACTAATTAGATGATCTGTTCCGAAATCAAAGATTTTTGGTAATTGCGTAAATGTTAAATCACCAGTACCATTAACATTTTGGTTTTCTTCTTCAGTTTCAGTAGTTGGGTCTGTTGTTTCACCTGGATTAGGAACATTAGGATCAGTTGGTTTATGCGGTGTATCTTGGTCTTGACCAAAAGCTACAGTCACATCTGATGAACCATTTAGAATTGACGCAGCAGCGACAGTAGTCGCTTGTCCGATTGCTAATAAAGCAAGTGTTGAAACAGTTAATTGGCTAATTTTTTTCATTTTAATTGTTCTCCTTTTTATCCATTCAAGTTTTCTAAAAAATAGGGGTAAGTTGTCAATCCGAAGATTGCTCGCTACGCATTATAGCTAATTAAAAATTGTTGCATTTGTTTAGTTTTCCGCACTCGCTTGGAGTGTCCAGGTTACCTTTGCTTGATAAGTACCAGCTTTGGCAACCCCTTTTGGAATGGTTAAACGAACCTCTCCAGGTAAGAAGGTATTCGTAGATTGACCCTTACCACTTTTACTATCGGCAGAGCTGCTTTGAAAAATTACCTTCGCTGTGTCTGCGACCTCCACTTGATAACTAGTTAAAGTATCAGTCGCGCTAGAAGTATTTGCACTCAAGCTATTTCTAACTACACCTTTTGGAATCGTTAGATATGCTCCCTTTAATTCCTGCTGTCCATTGTTCAAACGATCACTAACCGACGCATGGTGAACCGTGAGTTGCCAACCTGTTGAGCTACTGTCTCTCTTATCAGAAACCTGTAGATAATGAACAGTCTGTGCCTTTTGTTGACCATTAACCTCTTTTACACGGACAATATCGGTATAAGTATGTTCCTGCATGTCCACTTCTTGAACACCAAAATCAAACCATTCCGGAATAACATCTAAAGTTAAAACCCCTTCGTTCTCCGTTGGTCGATTAAATCCATCCCCATCTTTTCCATCCGAATGTCCTCCGTCTGGCTGATTAGGGTTGACCGGCGCTACCATACCTGTATCCTCAATAAAGTCAACTATTACAGGCGTTGAACCATTTGTTGTTGCAGCTACCGGGTACGACGTGAGAAATGCCAGCCCAAGCACTCCCACCACAGACCGAGTAGCTGAGTTTTTTAGCATAAAAATCACCTCCTTCATTAATAAACACTGCGCATTTTCAAGAAAAACGAGATTGTCATATTTTTACGCACATATACTGAAAACATGGATACTTTCTAAATAACGGTATTCAATTGCTCACCAAACTTCTTAAATGCGCACAAAAACTCCAGCCGCTTAATACCATTTGATGGAAAGTCCCTAGTACATAGTGTTAATAAATCCTATCTGTAAAACGATTCTCACCGTTTTAAGAATTATAAACCATTATCTCGTTATCGTTCAAATAAAATGCTCACGATTAATAATGTTTTTTTATTTTTAACTCACATTCAAAACATTTTCCTCATGTGAATAAAATTATTCTAACACATAATTCATGTCAAAACAAATAAAAGAATATTTCATTTTCGATATTTAGAGCCCAAAAATGTAATAAATGACTTTTTTACGTTAATTTTCGGAGAAAAATAACACAAATAGCTGTTAAAGATGATGTTTTATCATCGTAGCAACACTCAAGTTTTTGTGGTATTAATTCGCTTTTTCATCTCGTTTATTCTTTATTTTACCTGCTGAAAACTCAGGTTTTTTAGGAATAATACTCTTTTTTAGGCATTTTCAACGAAAAAATATTTCATCATTCCAAATTATCGCACGCACAAAAAAGAGGCTCGGACAAAGTTCCGCACCTCTGTTTAAATATTCATATTTTATAAAATCAAAGATAATGTTTTATTTCGCACCTTTTGCTTGTGCCATTACTTCTTCAACAAAATTATCTTCTTTTTTCTCAATACCATCGCCAACTTCAAAGCGTGTGAATGATTTAATCTCTGCACCAACACCTTCGAGGAATTTGCCAACTGTTTTCTTATCATCTAAGACATAAAGCTGCGCAAGCAAGGTATACTGTTGGTCAATTTGCGTATTATCAATCACAAATTTTTCTAGTTGACCTGGGATAATCTTGTCCCAAATCTTTTCAGGCTTGCCTTGTGCTGCTAATTCCTTTTCAAGCTCACCCTTAGTTGTCGCAATCACTTCGTCAGTTAATTGTAACTGAGAGCCGTAGGTTGGAATACGTAAAAGTGTTTTACCAGTACGCTTGCGATCTTCGTTTTCAATTTCCTGACGTGCCTTTAAAGCAACAACTTCAGTTTCGATGAAGTTAGGATCTAAGTCTGTATATGACAATACTTCAGGCTTCATCGCTGCGATATGCATCGCTAAATTCTTAGCTAAAGCGTCATCGCCGCCCTTAAGAATCGTCACAACACCAATACGACCACCGTTGTGTTTATAGGTTCCAAAGCTTTCATCATCATTTTTCTCAACGATTGAAAAACGACGGAACGCAATTTTTTCACCAATTACTTGCGTTGCATTAATATAAGCTGCTTCAAGTGTTTCACCGTCCGCTGTTTTAAGCGTCAATGCTTCTTCGTTTGTTGCCGGTTTATTTTGTGCAATTAATTTCGCTGTTTCATTAACAAGTGATACAAATTGTTCATTCTTAGCAACGAAATCTGTTTCCGAATTAACTTCAACGATTGCCGCAGTGTTTCCTTCTGCAAAAATCCCTGTCAAACCTTCTGCAGCGATACGATCAGCTTTCTTAGCAGCCTTCGCCATGCCTTTTTCACGTAAAAGGGCAATCGCTTTATCCATATCTCCATCTACTTCAACCAATGCATTTTTAGCATCCATCATTCCGACACCTGTGCGGTCACGTAATTCTTTTACTTCCTTTGCTGTTACAGCCATTGTATGAGCCTCCTAAAATATTTGTTTTATTTTCAAAAAAACAGCAGCTAACAAATAGTCGCTGCTGCTTTAAATCTGATTACTCAGCGTTTGACCCTTCTACAACTTCAACGATTTCTTCGATTGAAATAGCTTCTGAATCATCTTCTGCTACAAAATCTGCAGCTTCAACTTGATCTTCGCCTTGATTGCCTTCGATAAACGCATCAGCCATTTTAGCAGTGATTAATTTAACTGCACGAATTGCATCATCATTTGATGGAATAACAACATCAATCTCATCAGGATCAGAGTTGGTATCCACCATTGCTACGATTGGAATATTTAATTTGTGCGCTTCTTGAACCGCAATTCTTTCTTTTTTAGGATCAACGATGTAGATAACATCTGGAATTCTTGGCATTTCAGCAATACCGCCTAAGAATTTTTCAAGGCGTTCGCGTTGCTTGTTTAATAAAACAACTTCCTTTTTAGGCAATACTTCAAAAGTGCCGTCTTCTTCCATTTTGTTGATTTGTTTTAGACGTGAGATACGTTTTTGAATAGTATCCCAGTTTGTCAACGTACCACCTAACCAACGATGGTTAACGTAGTATTGACCTGAACGGATTGCTTCTTCTTTGATTGCATCTTGTGCTTGTTTTTTTGTACCAACGAATAATGCAACACCGCCTTCTTCTGCGATATTTCTCATGTACTCGTAAGCTGAATCTACTAACTTAACTGTCTTTTGCAAGTCAATAATGTAGATTCCATTACGTTCTGTGAAGATATATT
>JAISYB010000082.1 GCA_031270215.1 Streptococcaceae bacterium
CACAGCACAGCACAGCACAGCACAGCACAGCACAGCACAGCACAGCACAGCACAGCACAGCACAGCACAGCACAGCACAGCACAGCACAGCACAGCACAGCACAGCACAGCACAGCACAGCCTTTCATCTGTTTTTAAGAGATGCTTGGATTTTCATAATTATTGGTATAGGTCGTTTTAGAAAGCTGACGACGTATGCTTTTTCGAGTTGCCTAAGGGGGTGAGCTTATGTTGATAGATAATCAAAAATCTAGGCTGACCATGCGGATTCGTTCACGTGTGCTTTGTTCTATTGGCTTGTTTTTATTGCTGTTTAGCCAATCTATCACAGCGCTTATCCCAGTATTGATGTTTTTGCCTGAAACGGTTGCGGCGGCGGATACGACAGCACCACTACTTCCGACCATCACTCATGACCCTGTGGGTGGCTCTTTCTCAATGAATGCGAATTTGCGGTTGAGTGTTCAAGCACAGGTCGCTGATAATGGACTTTTAAGTTACCAATGGGAAAAAAAGTCGTCTGATGAAAGTGACTATGTCAACATTCCAGATGCAACTGAGGCAATCCTTGATACAGTAACAGATAGCGGAGGTATGAGCGAGAGTGATATTAATGTCGCTAAAGAAACTTATTACTATCGCTGTAAGGTCTACAATACACTAAACGGACAAACGACAGCAGCCAAGACGAGTAAGTCCGCTACGGTCGTGGTTTATAACAAGGTGTTACCCACTAATCTAGTTAACGGAGATATGGAACATTTTGTCGTACCTGACGGAACGCATAAAAATATTGTAGGTTCTAGTGAAATATTCAAAGGTTATCCTGTTACTGATTCAGATGGACAAATTGAGGCTACTGAAAAGACTTTTGGTAATACTGATGACACAAATAGTAATAGTGGTGGCTATCCTTTACTCGGTGTGTTGCCAAGCACTTATAATGATCCAAATAGAAGTACGAAGGCTAATGGTTGGTACTCCACTGACAGTTTTTGCTCTCACCTTCTTCAAAACGGCTGGCCTGGTTATGAGTTTGGAATCGAGGGACAAAGAGTAGAAGGTGCTAACTATAAACAAACAACGAAGGAAAGGAATGGGAACAATATAATCGAGTTGGGCAAGCAACAGCCGGCAACGGTTTATCAGGAGGTTGCGACTGAGGCGGGTCGGATTTATGAGTGGTCACTAGAGCACGGTGGTAAGAACAAAAGCGCTCTTGGCACTCAAGCAATCGCCGTCATCATCGGTGAAGCGATTAACGAGGAAGAGGACTATCTAGGTGAAACGATAGACACAATTAACTTTGGGTGGGATTCTTTTCCTCTTAAAGAAGAAGTTACAAGTCCATGGACACATATCGGACCTATTTGGAATCACACATACGATCAATTTAGGCGCTATGGCAAAACTCTAGAGGCAGAAGGAACATATAGGGAGGCTTTATTTCAACCCAATGGGGCGGGGACTTACTTTGACGACATCATCTGGGCGCTAGCTAAAAAATATAGCTACTTTTCAGATGATAGAGATGCTGATATTGAAGCCTTTGGGAACGCTCAAGCTGAGGGGGCATATCACGTCACCTATAACTCAAGGACATATTATATCTATCTTTCAAAGCAACTTAAAAATACCATGGCGACTAAAACGGGTAGCTACTCAATTCCGGAGGGGCAGGGGAACACAGTCTTTGGCTTCTCTTACGTGCTACCAAGAAAGAGTGGTGAGGGAAACGGCTTAGATAACGTTGTCTTTGAAGCATCAAAAATGGAAAAAGCGGTGCCTAAGGTTAATTACTTTGGTGAAAAATCCATCACGCTTCAAGCGACACCAGGTTATGCCTATGCAATCACTGAGATACGTAATAGCCATGTAGAAAATCTCGCTAGCAGTATTTTAGCTCAAACGACGTTTAAGGGTGGTGCGATTACTCCGAAAGCTGCAAATATAAGTGACATAGATGATCCGTCCTACGACAATTTAGGAGATGGTAACTGGTTTCATCCAAATGAAGCAGGCAGTCTTGTCTTTAACGGTTTAGACAGTGGTAAGACATATCGGATTGTTTCTGTACCGGTTGGGGTCATCTCAAAAGAGCTTGGCACGAATATCAGTCCGACTTCGGTATTAGATGATAATAACTACTCAGATGTGACCATGCTGCCGGGTTCTCTCGAAACAGATGTTGAGATTGGAACATTGACGCATGGCGTTAAGATTAATGCAGAAGGCTTTGCAACGGGTTGGTTAAACCTAGATAGAACGAATACAAGCACCCAATATGCACTACTTAAATGGAATGAGGTTAACGGTGAGTACGAGGTCGTCAAGGATTGGTACACAGGAGACGCAACAGGGAAGATTGAGTGGCATTCACTTGCCTTATCTACTACTAAGATGGAAAATGACTACCTAGTCGTTTCCCGCCCATTGAACTATAGCGAGATAGATTATCATGCAGCCGAAACTGGCGGCTTAGCAGTCACCTTAAACAATCCACTCGAGACGAGTGAAGCGAGTAATGTAGCTAATCTTGCGTGGGAGATCAAGGTTGACCAAGTTACTAGGACAGATAACGGAACTAGCGACCTATTAACGATAAAACTTGACAAGCCACTGACAGCTACGGATGCTGGTGATGGCAAGATAGTAATCGCTGACCTTGTGACAGGTCAGATACTTGGTACTGCGACAGTTGACGGAACTGATAACACCAAGTATACCTTTACTCTAAGCGGCGCTAATCAGGCGCTGGACGTTGGTATTTATCTGAGTGTCTATCAGAGTATGACTAAGGAGGTTGAAGCATATGCCGCACCAAGTGAGACATTAGGGATTGACCACCTGACTGAGCAGGCAGTGCTTGCTGGTGGTAGCAATATTCCGACAACGGTTGATTATCAGCTCAGTAATCTAGCCTATACTCAGGGTAATGGCACAACAGGCGCTCTCCTAACCAATGTACTTGATATTAAAAGTCCAACATCAGACGAGCTTAAGGTCAACTATACTAAGCATTTTGATCATACGAAAGCAGTCGGTGTTGTCAAAGTTATAAGCTTTGACTCACGCCCTGCGGGTCCAACCGTTGATACTAATGTTAATTCAGATATCTATATTGACTATCGAGGCGAGCAAGTGAAAAATAATCTAGCTACCGAGGTTGGCGTCTATGGTATGTCGGCAATCGGTGCAAGTGACGCAACGGATAACGGTAATCTGCGCAGCTTTGCCGCTCTTGGCTGGACGGGTGATGTAGTGCTTGAAGTGAAATTTAGAACACCAGCTACTGTGAATACCTTTGCCTCTTACTACACTCCGGTAACTATTGAAAAAAGACCTGCTGCACCAACGGTTGGGGGCGTGACAGAGGAAGGGGATACCCTTAAACTGACAGGTGTTTACCCAGCAGATACTGTCTGTGAATCGCTAATTAACGGTGCAGTAGACGATTGGAGAGATGTATCGGTCACAGCGGGAGGAACTGCGACACTGCTTAATTATGCCACTAACGCTTATTACCTTTTCCGTATCAAAGCAACGGATACTGAGCCAAGTTCGCAGGTAGCAACAGTGCAAGCTGGTGTGGTGACGATTACTGATATAACGTTAACCAAAATTTACGGAGAAGAGGCTGTGAGTGGCGACGTAACGATTGCGATTAATAATACGAGTACGAGTGTAGTAAAATTTGGCTCGGACGCTTTTAGCTTTGCAGGGGGTGATAGCAGCAGCTTTGAAATTGACTCACCACCGACCAGTAATGAGGAAATTGTCGCAAGTGGTGAGAATAAGACCTATAAAATCAAGGTTAAATCGCCAAAAAATCTGAACGTTAACGCCTCTCCCTATACGGACACACTCAGTTTTACGTATACCATTGGGGATAACTCAACCGAGTATACCGCTCATGCCAATATTAGCTTAACGGTTAAAAAAGCAATTTGGGATGCTCCAATGCTACCGGCTAAGTCAGTTGTGGAGGCTGGGACTGACGGTAATAGTGTGACGGCAAACAGCCTAACACTCGTTTCAACAGGGAAGCCAGACGGTGCTAAGCTAGAATATATGATTGGTGAAGAGAATCAGAGTGAGGGCTGGAATATTATTGAAGGGGATACGATTAGCATAACAGATAGGCAAGCAGCAACGCAGCATGTCGTTCAGCTTGGCTATATGGCAGATGCCAATCACGCGACTAGTAAGCTTGCTAGGGTTGTTTACTACACACGCTTTGCCACACCGACCAAAGCTGATTTGGGGATTAACTATACTGCTGAAACTTACAATCTATCCACTGCCAATGGTGGCTATACAATAACCTTAGGAAATCAGGCGGCTACAACACAGTCTACAGGCAGCTTAAGTGCGCTACTCGATAGTGAGAACAATAACGTAAAACTGGTTAAAAATGCTTCTGGTGGCGCTAGTGCTGAAAGCATCCCAGCAAGCGCAGCGTTTGAAACTAATCTGATAAGAGGTGAAGCACCAACTGTTAGTGCAAACTTGGCAACTGTCTTTCTATTAACGCCAGACGGTAAGATTACTGAAAGCGGTGGTAGTCAGCCGCTCCAGTATCGCTTAAGTACCGTAAGTGTCTGGAAACAGTCCGCTTCAAATGTAATTACCGGTTTACTGACTGGCTACTATGAGGTGAGACGAGCAGCAGATGAGGTAGGCAATACCTTTGCTTCAAAGAGCACATTATCTGTAGAAGTCTTTGCGACAGCGTTTCGTGTTGAGGTTGATGTTGGAAATGTCGGCAGTGACACAATAAGTTTTTCAAGTAGTGATTGGACGCAAAGCGGCAATAAATACACGCATGATTTTGCAGTTGCAGATGGTTTAACCAAAGCGAATATTACTCCGAGCCGCGCACTCTACTACATGAAGCAGATAATTCACAAAGGTGTTGCGGTTACAGCAGATCAGCAGATAGCGGCAGGTACTGACTATTCGGGGTTAGAGAGCAACGCAGATGATGACGGTATCGTGCGATATGTCATTGACTGGATACATATCCCGACCTATGTCGTAACAATCCCGACAACGATTGCTGTCAATCATGCTGACGAAGAAACCCCAAGCAACATAACGGTTAGCACCTTCTACATGGAAGAAAATGCTAGTAAATTGCATATTTCTACGGGAAATCAGCTAACAGTTGCGCAAGCAGGGGATACCCTTACTATTGATACGTTACAACTTTTTAACGATCGTGGTAGTGGTAACTTGGGTGCCAATCAGTTTGATGTTGTCGAAAACCTCGATGGTTTTACTCAAGGCATGACAATTAAACGTGCCGAAGAAGAGCCAAAATATGCCGGTATTTATACCGGAACGCTGGATTTTACCTTTGAGGTGGTGGCAGCAGATGCAGGATAAAAGATATTCTCCAAGCGTTCACTGAGTATCTACTTAGTTGAGAGGTGCAAATGTGAGCAACGGTGACCTTGCCGAACAGAATGGAAACGACATGACGCTCACAGCTATATAGCTGTGGCTAGAAAATGGAAGATTGTCGGCGGTGTTGCTCGGATTAAGCGCCATAGATGAATACCTTAGCGTTTAACGACTAGCCGGTAATCCCTCATTTCTTCCCTACCGGCTCAGTCTTAAACATAGATGAATGTGGGACAGCAGTGTTTAATGTTTTCCTATTACGGAAAAGCTAGTGACACTGCTTACTCCCTATGAATTACGGGCATTAAACAGCGGTATCTTTCGACCGCTCGTGTAGGTGCATGGTTACCCATGACATTTGCATAAAAAAGGTTTTACACTTACGATTTGTGAGTTTAAATATTGATTTTTAGCTTTAATCTTTATCGAATGTTTGATACGGAAAGAGGGTGAAACGGTGAGTTGCACGATTGATTTTAAGAAAAATAAGACTAGCCAAATCTGGCAGATGAAAGGAGTAGATTATGATGAAAAAAAGCAAAATAATGGCTCTAACCCTTGTGGCTCTAGGGCTGACAAATTCGGGGGGGGTAGTTTTAGCTGACACATCACAGTCAATTTCGGGCAATGTGACCGACTCTACCTCTGGTAGCTCAACTGTCCAATACGAAGTTCCTGTCAAGTATACGGTGACAATACCTACGACGATTACGCTGACAGATGATGACGGTGAAAAAGGAGCTGTAAGTCTTTCTAATGCTGTTACTATCAAAGTAGCAGATAACGCATTAAAGATTGCTAATGGCAAGAAGTTAACCGTAGCGGTAACGACTGGTCAGGAATTTAAGTTGCAAATTTCAGGCGTTGCAGATAGTGAGCTGAACTACACTTTATATCAAGGCACTAGTGATTCTGATGCTTTGCTTTCAGCTGGAGCAGTTATCGCCGAAGCGACACCAGACGCAACAGCTGATGTTGAACAAGGTTTGTATTTTGAAACGACTGGTGCACCAAAGTATGCCGGTACTTACACAGGAACGTTAAACTTTACGATTGACCCGAATGCAGAAGTAACTTGATAATAATCATAACAACTCCTTGTGTTGAGTGGTTATGAGGTTTAGATAAACATAACAAAAGGAGAGGATTATGATGAAAAGAAAGAGAGGAATTGCTTTACTGGCTGTACTAGGCTTGATGAGTACGGGCGGATATATCGTATCTGCAGCAGATACCTCAAGCGATGTTAGTGGTACTACATCGGCTTCACAAACGGCAGATGTACAAATTTCCTATGACGTACCCTTTAAATATACCGTGACAATCCCAACTGCATTAACCTTAACACTAAACTTGGAAAAAACAAAGGTTACAGGAGAGGCAGAAGTTAAAATTCATGATACTACTGATAAACCATTTAACATCAATTTTGGTAAGAAGCTAACAGTCGGGATTGTCACTACTTCAGTTTTGAGTTTAGTGCAAAGTGAAGGCGATACGACAGGTGTAACTTACCAAATCTTCAAGGGTACTAGTAGTAGTCATAGTGGTGAAATCAAAAGTGATTCCCCAGAGATTACCAGCTTGGCGGCTGTCGGTATAAATGGTGGTGTCACACAAGGTATCTACTTTGAAGCAAATGCACCAAAATATGCAGGTAGCTATGGCGCTACATTGAGTTTTGTCATTAACCCGAACGCAGAGGTAGCGTAAAAAAACACATAGTATCTTAGATTGGAGATGATTACTATCGCAGAGGATACGGAAGTAAAGGAAATTGTAGAAGAGCAGGAGGAGAAAAAGAAAAAGCGCCGTTTTCTTCTCTACTTATGGTGGCTCGTTGCTTTGATAGTTATATTCTCTGCGCTATTAGCAGGCACTTATTATGTTCAGCATGATAATACGCTACCGACTTCGTTTGCTCAACTGTTCGGACGTGATGTTGAAGCTGACCCAAGTGCAGAGGATAAGGCAAAGAAGAGCGAAGCCTCACAGAGCAAGGGAATTGAGATTTCAGGCTATCCGGAGGTACATATCACAGCCGGTTCAACCGAAATGGCTATTCCGCTAGAAAATCCAAAGGGCAATCCATGCTACTTCAAGTACACGCTCAAGCTTGCTGATACAGACGAGGTGCTTTATGAGTCAGGAGATATTGCTCCGGGTAAATTCGTTAATACGCAAACATTGAGCCGACCGCTAGAAAAAGGCGAGTATGATGCCGTTTTTGAGGTTCGAACACTGAGTTTAAGCGAGCCACATGTCGCAATGAATGGTGTGAATCTAAAGACCAAGCTGATTGTCGAATAACCATTAAACAACGGAGATGATGATGATGATGAAAAAAAGGAAAATAATGGCTCTAACCCTTGTGGCTCTAGGGCTGACAAATTCGGGGGGGGTGTCTTAGCAGCTGACACATCACAGTCGATTTCAGGCACTGCGACCGAATCTACCTCTGGTAGCTCAATTGTCCAATACGAAGTTCCTGTCAAGTATACGGTGACAATACCTTCTAAGGTTGAACTGCAAGATGATACTAGTGGCATAAAAGGAACTAAAACTGTTACTAATGCTGTTGTTATCCATGTGACAGATAACGCACTAAAGATTGCTAATGGCAAGAAGTTAACTGTAGCGATTAGCACTGAAGAAACTCTCAAGCTGACAAATTCCGACGATAACCTCCTAGGCTACACAGTAAAACTTGATAGTACTGGTGGCACTGATGTTTCTAGTGGCACACCTGTTATCGCCCAAGCGCTAGCAGGAGCAAATACTGATGTCAGTGCAACCTTGTATTTTGAAACGACTAGTGTACCAAAGTATGCCGGTACTTACCAAGGAACGTTAAATTTTACGATAAATCCGAATGCAAGTTAGTTTAGGATAGTGCAATCTGATAAATTGAATACATGAGAAAGGTGGTGTTTGAGATGAAGAAAAAAATAGTGACCTTAACTTGCTTGGGACTTAGCAGCTTTCTTGTTCCGACAGCGAGCTTTGCGCTTGATTATACTGGTTCGTCTAGCCAGACGGCAACGATGTACCTTGATTTAGTGATTGGGCAAAGCTACAAGGTCACGATACCGGAACACGTGTCAATGACCTTTGATAGCGTTGAGCAAATAGGCACACATACAACTGCAGCTGATGCAATCAAAATTCATGCAAATGACCTTTTCATCGCTTCTGGAAAGATACTCTCAGTTAAGCTTGAAGCTTCACCGTCATTAAGTATGAGCGCAGAGAGTGGCTCAATCGATTACACAGTTAGTAAGTACTTGGCAGATGAAGCGTCAGTCCTATTATTAGGCGGAGATATTATAACCTCTGCCACAGCTGACATATCTGAGGATCAAGCGGCAGGCTTGTATTTTGAAACCGAAGCGATTACTAGCCCCGGAACTTACTCAGGACAGCTAGATTTCACGATTTCAGTGGATGATGTCATCTAATCTCAACGTAGAATTTAGGAATTAAGGCAAATATTTAAAGTTCATCTCGTTAAACGAGCTCGTGATTACGAAAATAAAGGCTGAAATACTGATATGCACCTTATAAAGTAGATTTGGAAATTCCAGGTCTACTTTATAGGGTGCATATTAATTTTGGTGTTCCAGCCGAGAAATGTTAGAGCTGAATAATCACCTTTTAGTTGGGATAACAACGGTAAATGTGCTGCCATAGCCAAGCCGACTGCTTAATTGCAGTGCACCGCCAAGCTCTGTGACGTAATTTTTGACAATGGAAAGTCCCAGACCAGTTCCGTTATTATGGCTGGACTTGGTATTATCCACCCTAAAGAAGCGGTCAAATATTTTCCGTTGGTTAAGCTCACTAATGCCGATTCCGCTATCTTTGATTGTGAAGATGAGATTATTTTCCTTAAGCTCTAGGGTAATGGCAATCTTTCCTTCCTCAGGTGTGTAAAAAATCGCATTTTCAATCAGATTTTTAAAGATGAGATAGAGGAGCTTTTCCTTTGATTGAATAACAAAACACTCGCCGGTAACGGTTAGCGTGATATTTTTTTGATTTAATATCTGCTGGTAGTCGGAGATGATTGCTTCCACAAAGCTAGGCAGATTAATTGGGACTCTTGGCACGTTTTGGTAGTTTCTTGAGAGCGAAATAATGTCGATAATTAGCTGATTTAAGCGGGCGGCTTCGTGATTGATAATCGCAGCAAAACGCTTCACAAGCTCTTTATCGTCAATCCCTTCAAGTAAGTTTTCAGAAAAGCCGATAATTGCCGTCGTTGGTGTTTTCAGCTCGTGTGCGACATTTGCAGAAAATTGATTTTGCTTCTCAAGCAATTCATTGGTTTCCGTTTTATCCTCTAGGAAGACACAAAAAATATCCTCAGTAACTGGTGTAATCGTGATGTTAAAGTGGCGGTTAATTCGCTCAAAAAAGAGCTGTCTGTGAACACTCTGCGGCTTGATTAATTGATTAACCAAGAGGTTTAAAAACTCAGCCTCTAGTGAAAAATAGTCAATTGCGTAGCTAAATTTAGAGAAAGTTTTCAGGGTTGCTTTATTTTGATGAATGATTTTCCCTTTTTGGTCGTAGATAAAAGCAGGCAGGTTAAGGGCATTGATGAAATTAAACAGTGCCTCTAAGCGTCCATCGCCAGTTGGCAGGACTATTTTGTTTTCTGCCTCAATCTCTTTTCTGCAGTTTTTTAGCTCAAAGTCTAAGATTTCTGCTATCTTTTGACGGTTTCTTTTGCGTGTCGCCCAGTCATTGACGATAAATAAGAGATACAAGGTCATAACAGCAACTAGAATAATTATCTTAGCTGACTTGAGGTTTACCATCTGCTCACTCAGGCGGATAAAGCCGATCAGCTTGTTGTTTTTGATAATTTTAGTACTCAAAGTCAGCGTTTTGCCTTTTTTGAGTTTAGCGATATAGCTGCCCTTGATGAGATAATTGATGTCTTTAGTCTTAACGACCTTGCCTGTTTTTGGGAAAACTGCTTTGGCGTTGACATCTAAAACCTCGATTTTTTGCTTGGAGTCCTCTAAGAGTTTTAAGGCAGACAAATCACCAAAGCTCTGTTTTTCCAGCTTTTCCTCAAGGGAGGTAATAGTAGTTTCCAACTTTTTTTCTTGGATAGCTTCTGTGATGTGCTGAATTGAAGAAAGCAAAATCAAGCTGATTATTAAGTAAATACCGGAAATACATAGCGTTTTCTTATTCATTTATCTCCCAATCCATATGTTAATTATTCTTGACATTTAAATTTATAACCAAAGCCGTGCTTGGTTATAATATATTTGGGTTGCTTGGGGTCGTCTTCGATTTTTTCTCTTAAGTGCGAAACGTGGACATCAACAATTCTAGTCGTTCCATCAAAATCAAAGCTCCAAACTCGGTCAAGCAGCTTTTCGCGCGAAACAGTGTGGTTGACATGCTTCATAAAATAATACAAAAGTTCAAACTCTTTTTTAGTTAATTCGATTAATTGCGCATTGAGTAGGAGCTGATTGGTTGTTAGATTGAGCTTAAATGCTCCGACCTCTAGGATTAATTCCTCATCTAGTTCTTTCTCCTTGACTTCTGAGAAGTTAGCGCGGCGCAAAACAGCATTAACTCGGGCGATAACCTCTCTTGATGAGAAGGGTTTGAAGATATAATCATCAGCACCAGACTCGATACCAACGATTTTTTCGACCTCGTCCTCTTTCGCTGTCAAGATAAAGGCAGGTGTTGTAATCCCTTTTTCACGAAGCTTTTTGATAATCTCCATACCATTGATTTCAGGCAGCATTAAATCGAGTAATAAGAAATCGAAATCTTGCTTACTTGCCAGTTGAAAAGCGTCAAGACCATTCGTCGCAGTCGTCACTAAGAAATTGTTTTTTTCAAAATTATATTGTAAGAGCGTGAGAATTGACGGTTCGTCATCAACGATTAATATCTTTTTCATGGTTATCTTTGTCTCATCTCCTCGTTAACAAGCTTTCTACGTTTAGTGTAAACGCCAGTTTAAAAAATGTAAAGGCGTCGTTTCACCTTTGTTGTAAATTACCTAGGCGCTAAATGAGCCGCAAAAGTGGGCGGAACTCGGGTTCTTCCTGCCGTTTAGCTTTTACTGCTAAGACACTTGGTAAGCTTGTCTGATTTCTTCTAAAAGCTTTGCTTTAACCGTTGAAGTGGTGAAAGCAGCATTAATCGCATTGATATTTAAGTCTGCCATTTCTTTAAGCGTGAGCTGGCAATGCGCAAATAGTGCGAGATATTCTTGTGTTAGATTGGTGTTAGAAACGGTGCGATTGTCTGTATTAATTGAGCATTTGACACCGGCAGCTAGGAATTTTCTAAGCGGATATTCAGCCCAATCTTTAATCGCATTGGTTTGAATATTACTCGTTGGGCAAAGCTCTAGTAGTGTTTGGCTATCAACACAAAGTGCTAGAGCGTTAGGATTGTCTTTGATTGCGACACCGTGCCCGATTCTTTTTGCGCCAAGCTTGATTGCTTCGACGACATTTTGCGCACAGCCACATTCACCGGAGTGTAGCGTGAGCTGCAATTGATTTTTGATTGCTTGAGTGATGACAGACGCGATGACTTGATTATTAACCTCTGCCTCGTCCCCTGCAAAGTCAAAGCCTGTTATTAGCGGGCAGTTGATTGTCTTAATCTCGCTAAGGAGCTTGAGATTATCCGTCTGTGTATGATGGCGCATAGCGCACAGGAGTAGATTAACGCTCACTTGACATTTTTTCTGCGCCATTCTCACCCCTAGTGCGACCGCTTCAATCACTTGAGGAATTGTTAAACCTTCGGCTTGATGAAGCAGTGGCGCAAAGCGGATTTCGATATATCTGACGTTTTCGAGGTTGACTGCCTTAATTAACGCTTCTGTTGCAATTGTCAGGTTTTCTTGTGTTTGTAATAATTTTAAGGCGACATCAAAGCTTTCGAGATATTGCTTTAAATTGGCTGTTTTGCGTGGCGCAAAGACCTTAGCAAGCTCTGTTTCAGCGATTCCTTGTTTTTTTGCAAGCTCCTTTAAGGTTTTAAAGGGGACTGAGCCGTCCAGATGACAATGTAGTTCAACTTTCGGCAAGGCTTGGATTACTTTTTCATTCATTATCTCCCACCCTTTTGTCACAATAGTAGCTGTTGTAATGTCTTGGCAACGCCGTCATGGTCGTTATCCCAGAGTGTTTCAAAATTTGCGATTTCTTTGAGCTTGGGTGTAGCGTTTTTTAGCGCAATGCCAACACCAGCATATTCAATCATTTCAAAGTCATTCATCTCATCACCAAAGGCAATTACGTCTTTGGATTTAACCCCTAAACGCTCTGCAATCAGCTTTAAGCCGGTTGTTTTATTGACATTTTTCGGAATGATTTCTAAAATTCGGTTAGGACCGCCCCAAGGCTTGATACTTAACCGATCTTCAAAGTAAAAATTTAAATCCCTAGAGAACTGCTCTTTGTTTTCAGAGGTTGATTGAATCAGTACTGCCTGAGGATTTTTGGTCATTTTGTCCAGCACAAACTGAAATTTTTCATCAAGCGTTTCCTGCCCGAAGATTTCCGCTTCGGCATTTTCCAAGCGGTCAATAAAAACTTTTTTGCGATATTCTGCAGCAACAAAATCAAACTGAAATTGCGGCTTGTTAATAATCAACGCACGAACGTCATCTCTATTAATCTCAAAGCTAGCTTCCTTGAAGCTTTTATCCTGAGGGTGATGTGTCAGAGCACCATTGAAATTAACCATTGGTGTTTGCAGGAGTAATTCCTGATAGTAACTGATTGCCATTCGGTAGGGTCGTCCTGTTGCAATCACGACAAAATGCCCGTCATTTACGATTTGCTTGATGACTTTTTTTGTGTATTCTGACAACTCACCGGCTTGATTGAGCGTTGTACCATCTAAGTCAAGCGCGATTAGTTTTGGGTTCATAAAATGCTCCATTCTGTAAAAAAATGTGAAAGTATTGATTGGACTACTTTATTTATAGCAATTTTCATGAGATAATACAAATTGATAAGTGCTTTTGTTAATAATTTTGAGTTTGACTGGGGAAAGTGGGTGAGCAAATGAAGCTATTGATGGATTTATATCTCAAAGGGTTACTTTTTTCTTTGATCTTTGAGATTGTTGTAATGCTTGTTTATTTATTGCTTATTCATATCCATGGTCAATTAAAACGGCGGGAGTTTCAAAAGTTGATTTTGGAATTAATTTTAGTTTTGCTCTCAACTGTTCCGATTCTTTCGTTTGCCTATATTGCAGTATCAATGATTTTAAAGGCACGAAATCTAGCATAACAAGATAATCAGAAAATATTGAGTATTTGTGGCATTCAGATATTTAAAATTAAGAAATTGCTAGTATTTGTGAAGTAAAAGCCAGCAAATTTATCTATTTTCCTAATCAGTGCCCTCTGTCATGAACAAAAAAGGAGATTTCATATTAAGCAAAAGTCAAAGCGAATTTTCGCTAAGGCGTTTAAAATGCAAATTAATTTACTTTTAGTCGATTAAGGCTTAAATTGAAAGTTGGTAACGTAGGTTACAACGTGCCACTTCTCGCAAGGACGAGATGAACAAGACGAAGAAAGGAAAAATTGTCAAAACAGGTAATATCTAAAACTAGAACGACAAAATAAACTGTTTTATCGTAGGTTACAATATTTGGCTTAACTACCACATCAATTTTCAGCGGACTTGGTGTTAAGAAATTGAGTGTCAGTGTAGAGGTCGTTATAACGCTAAAAGTGTTATCGCAAACGAAATCTCGGCGAGATACAGTGCGTAGAATACGGAAGATATGATGAACAGGAAAGTGAACAGAAATTTAACACTTTGATAGGTGGCTCTAGTGATTTATAGATTTTTGGCAACGGAGCAAGGAATGTATGATGTAATTGTGATTGGCTCAGGACCTGCCGGAATGACTGCGGCATTATATGCAGCACGAAGCGATTTAAAAACGCTTTTAATTGAGCGTGGCGCACCGGGCGGTCAGATGAATAATACAGCAGAAATCGAGAATTATCCGGGCTTTAATTCAATTATCGGACCGGATTTAGCTTATAAAATGTATGAGCCACTAGCACGCTTTGGCGTTGAAAACGTCTATGGTGACGTTGTGGAAGTCATTAATCAAGGGGCAATAAAGGTTGTCAAAACAGAAGATGCGATTTATGAAACCAAGGCACTGATCATTGCAACCGGTGCGGTTCATCGCCATTTAAATGTTTTAGGTGAGGCTGAGTATGCCGGTCGTGGCGTGAGCTATTGTGCGGTATGTGACGGTGCGTTCTTTAGAGAAAAGGAATTAATCGTAGTCGGCGGGGGCGACTCAGCAGTTGAGGAGGCAATTTACTTAACCCGCTTTGCTTCAAAGGTGACGATTGTTCACCGGCGAGATGAGCTGCGTGCGCAAAAGATTATTCAAGAACGTGCGTTTAAGAATGAGAAGATTGCATTTATCTGGGATTCTGTGGTTGATGAAATCTATGGTAATGATAAAGTGGTTACTGGTGTCAAAATCAAAAACGTTAAAACAAATGAAATGACTGATGTGCCAGCTGGCGGCGTGTTTATCTATGTCGGTCTTGACCCGATTACCAAGCCATTTGAAGCCTTAGAAATTACGGATAACGCAGGCTGGATAGTTACGGATAACGAGATGAAAACAGCTGTTTCTGGTATTTTTGCAGTGGGAGATGTTCGTGCAAAAGATTTGCGCCAAATTACAACAGCAGTCGGTGAGGGTGGAATCGCAGGCTATCAAGTCTATAAATATTTACAATAGGGAATGTGAATCGGGAAAGGGTGCATTGATGTTGAATTTCGAGGAGCAATTAGAAAAATATGCGGAACTAATCGTTAAGGTCGGGGTTAATGTTAAAGAAAATCAGACGGTAGTTTTATCAATCAACACAGAGCAGGTAGCTCTTGCACGCTTGATTACTAAATATGCCTATCAGGCAGGCGCTAAGGAAGTCATTGTGAAATGGTCTGATGATGTTATCAATCGCCTATTTATCGAGCAAGCAAGTGATTTGGAAACTATTCAGCCATCATTTATTTTAGAAAATGAAGAATTATTGAAAGCGAAAGCTAGCTGGATTAATGTGGTTTCTAGTAATCCCGCAGCGCTTTTAGGAGTAGACAGTCAGCGAATTAAGCGACGTCAGCAGGCGCTTGGCAAGGCACTTGAGAGTAAGCGACATGCAACACAGAATAATGATGTGTCATGGACGGTGGTTGCGGCTGCTAGTTCCGAGTGGGGGCAGGCTGTTTTTCCTGATGATGATTTATCCACCGCTACCAATAAACTTTGGCAAGCAATTTTCACAAGTACCAGAGTTGACCAAGCTGACCCATTAATCGCTTGGCAGGCTCATGATGACTTTTTAGCCAAACAAGCCAAAAAATTAAACACATATCAGTTTGATGCCTTACATTATAAATCACCAGGGACAGATTTAACGATTGGTTTGCCACAAGGTCATTTATGGGAAGGGGCAGGTGCAATTAATCGTCAAGGTGAACATTTTATGCCAAATATGCCGACCGAGGAGGTTTTTACGGCACCGGATTTTAGGCGTGTAGATGGTTATATCACCTCAACAAAGCCCTTGAGTTATGCGGGGGTAATTATTGATAAGATGAAATTTACTTTTAAGGACGGTGCAATCGTAGACTGTTCAGCTGAGCATGGGGAAGCAGTTTTGCGTGATTTAATTTCTACAGATGAAGGCTCAAAATATCTTGGAGAGGTTGCTTTAGTTCCGGACAAAAGTCCGATTTCTCAGTCGGGGATCACATTCTTTAATACATTATTTGATGAAAATGCTTCAAATCATTTGGCAATCGGCTCGGCTTATTCTTTCTCTATCAAGGGTGGTACCAAGATGACTGACCAAGAGTTAGCTGCTAGAGGGCTCAATCGTTCGCAGGTTCATGT
>JAISYB010000109.1 GCA_031270215.1 Streptococcaceae bacterium
CTGAAGTAGTCCAACTCACCCTTCAAAATATCACTACTCCATTCCCAATTATTATAAGCAACATCTCCAGAAGGGGACGGGTAAGGGTAAGGTATTAATTTCGGCGCAAAAGGCGTAGTCCTAAATTCTTCAAATGTTGGCGTATTGAGATTAACCGCTACGACATATTTATCATCACCTGAAGCTACAATACTATTAGTGTAGTAATGTTCTATAGCCTTATAAACAGGGCTTGTTAGATAGCCATTTTCGCCAGTACTCGAAAAAAAGTACTTGGGGTTAGCGGCATCATCTATCAAGGGCGTTTGATATTCTTTATCACCTTCATTAATAACACTTGTTGCTTCTTTTACTGTTAGGACAGTGTCCCGAATTACCAGCGCTTTATCCCCTTCCTGATGAAGAACTATCCAAGACTCGCCAGCAATTTCTACTTTAAATTCTTGTATCGTTGTATCCCATTCAATCTTTAGCCCAGTCTGCACCGGCTCGTAGCTATCGACCTGCTCATATCTAGCTGTGCCAAAGCTCACGCTAAGGCTCGCACTTGTTGCTTGTGCCAGCATATCGGAGGTATTAGCAAGATCGTCTGTTTCAAACGGCCACTGCCACATGATTTTGATACTGTAATCAAAGGCTGAACCATTGTACCAAAGCGTCTGCGCTTTTAGTGCTTCTTCTAAGCCTGCTGCATTCGTCCAGCCGTCAAGACCACTGGTTTTTACATTCCACAGCGAAGTTTTTCCTTCATCCTTCTCATTTTTAGCGATTAATAGCTTAAACTGCAAGCGACTAGCAAGCTTTCCGTCTGTATCATTCGTAAAGTTGACGATTTTGCCACCATTTATTTCACTACCTGGGTTTGAAAACTCTACCTTGTAAGCAACCTCGGTTTCTCCTTTGGTATCATCTAATTTATCAACCAGTTGGATAGTCTTCTCGCCCTTGGTGCCCGGTGCTACAAGATTATATATTCCTTTAGCAAAGACTGTGTCGCTGCTTTCCTGTGGCGCAGTATGCCCTGCATCGCCACTACCGTCTTCTACATCACTACCGTAATAATATGGCGCAAAAAGATTGCCCATCACAACGGATTGCCCAACCTGCCAAACCGCAACATTTCCCGTCTGGTCATCTGTTTTCGGCAGGTCAATCGTTGAGAGGTATTTTGCATAGGTTCCAGAAAAAACACCAAGCAATGCTGCCACCAAGAGGATTGCCCCCCCCGCTAAACGACGCTTAGTTAGCTTGATTTTTTTCATCTCACGCCTCCCTTCACAAATGCCAATATTGAAAGCAACCGACCCACTGCATTAAAAAAGACACAGCATATCGGTTGAGCCACTGATTTAATATTACAAACTGCTACCTGATGTAAAATAGCGCAAAAGCAACCGAGCACAGCTAATTAATATATCATAAACAACCACTTCCTAAACCACGGTTGAAGCCTGCGGAAAAATCTCCCCTTTTTCTCGCAATTGAAAACCCTTTACTTCTTTAACTGACTTTATTTTAACACGAAACTTTCTTAAAAGAAAGCATTAATTAACAAAATACTCCTTGTTTTTAAATCAATTTATCAGTTTGCTAAAAAACAGATGTGCCAAGAGGAAATTCAGCGAGATTGTTTGCAAAATATCGTCCATTTATAGATAAACAGCTAAACCGGTAGTATCAAAAAAGCACCCAACTGAAATAAATTCAGATTGAGCACTATCATTAAGCTGTATGCTTAGCCACTAGCTGCTTGAGCTGTTCCTTACTATGAACGCCGACTAGCTTCTCAATTACTTCGCCGTCTTTTTTCAAGATTAACGTTGGAATACTCATAATTCCAAAGCTCTGTGGTGTCGCCGGATTTTCATCCACGTCCATTTTGACAATTTTCAACTCGTCCTCGTCCAATTCCTCAGCGAGCTGATCTAATATCGGTCCCTGAACTCGACATGGACCACACCAAGTCGCCCAAAAATCCACTAAAACTAAACCTTGATTTGTTTCATCATTAAAACTTACATCCGTTATCGCTTGAACCATGATAACTACCTCCTTATTTGTTTTTATTATATCGTCTTTACAAACTTGAAGCTAATAATTTGATTGCAAGCAAAAATGTAGTTAGAAATCCTTATTTTTAGAGCGTTTATTCAAAAAATTGATACAATCAAGCTTTAAATAAATTGCTTATCACCACCGATATTCTTTATTCACCGAGGTTTTTATGCTAATATTTCCTAATCTCATCTTTTGGATAACCTGCTCGTGCGCCACCGATGAGCTTTGGACGACTGGCAAGGGCGCTCACATGGGCAAACCCAAGCTCTTTTTGTTTTAAACGCAGCGGGATTTGAACATGCTTGATGTGCATTCCAATTGCCGTATCGCCAATATCAAGCCCACAAAGCGCGGTGATGTGTTCAACCTCTACCGGATCAGTAAAAAATTTAAATGCCGCAAGCTGTCCGCTACCTCCTGCATGAACAGACGGTAAGACTGATACAACTTCCAAATCTCTCTTTTCTGCCAATTCTTTTTCAACTGCTAGGGCACGATTTAGATGTTCGCAACCTTGAACTGCAAGATAAATTCCCCTTGGTCTTAAAACGTCCAATGCAGCAGAAACGATTACCTCGCCAACCTCTTGATTAGAATTATGCCCAATCACACCGCCGTTAACCTCGGAAGTCGACAAGCCAAGTACAAATATATCGCCTGATTTAACCAATGATTTTACGACAACCTCTGTTGTCAACTCACGCATATTTTGTGCTAATTTTACTAAATCCATCTTTCCTCCAAAATTTATTTCACGTAAAGCTCAGTTAATTTCAACTTTTGCAGTACTTTAAACGCTGGTACTGCAATCAAAACACCAAATATATTTTGAATCAAATTCCCCGGCAAGCTTGCCAAACCATAACCCCAGCCATTTAATAACCAACCGGCAAATGCGTAGCCTGCAATCATTAAAATACTAGCTAAGCTTAAGCCTAATGCAGTCCTGCTTGCTGATTTTTGATAGATTATTTTGCCCGCAATCAAACCTTGTAAGCCATGAATGATTAGTGAGAAGATGAGCCATTGCGGATAACCCGAAAGTAAATCCAGCAAAGCGCCCGAAAGTCCACCAACCAATAGCGCAGGATAGCCACCAAGCAGCATTGCCGCAAGATAAATGCCACCGTCACAAATCGTCACAAATCCCTTCGTTTGTGGCACCGGAATGATAAAATTCAACGATAACGCCACCGTTAATGCCGTAATTAATGCAATCAGCGTGATACTTCTTGTCTTAGAATGTTGCCCCATATAACACCTCCGTGAGTTTTTCTCAACATTTTCCAGTTTACAAAAAAACAGCGGATAAAAAAACACCCAATTGGCTGATTAATAAACCATCCAATTAGGCGCTGTCCTCTTTTTACTCGATATTATCTACGAGTTGTTTTGGCAAAGTAAGGATAACCTTAAACATATCACCGTCAATAATTATCTTAACGGTGCCGCCATGCAGCTTAACGATTGAGTCAACAATTGCAAGCCCTAAGCCATTTCCCTCGGAATGTCTGCTCTGATCTCCCCGCCCAAAGCGTTCAACGAGCTTTTCGGCATCCTCATCTAATAAATATTTAGAGATATTCTTCAATATGACTTGAACTTCTTCGGCAAGCTCCTCAACCTTGAAATGTACTCGACTGCTTTCAAGTGAATATTTGGCTGCATTACCCAATAAATTCTCCAAGACACGCCAAATTTGATTACCGTCAAGCTCAAGGGTGACAGGTGTTTGTGGCAGCTTGATTAATAAATCCAATTTGTTTTGCTCAAACAATTCGCTATTTTCAGCAATCACTTGCTCGCACAGCTCTAAAAAGTTAATGCTTGTACGGTTCAGCTTAATATCACCATGATCCATTTTTATTACTTCAAACAAATCTTCAATCATTTGCTTCATACGTGCCGATTTTTTGATTGATGACAGAAACATACTCTTGGCGTGTTTCCTCCGTCAATTCTCTTTGGGTCAATAAATCCCCATAGGTAACGATTGCCGTTAAAGGCGTCCGCAAATCATGTGACACATTACTAATCAAATCATTTTTAAACGCTTCAGATTTCAAGCTCGTCTGCTTTAATGTCTGTTGCGATAATTTCTCAAGTGCTACCTCACCATTCTCCGCTTCTTCAACCTGATACCCATCCTGTTCTAAGTAAATGCGGACACCCTTACGAATTACTTCGTCATCATCGACGACTAAAATTTTAATCTCCATCAGTCAAGCTCCTTTGATTTCCTCTACACTCTTAATATAACCCTTAAAACTTATCAAATTTCAGGGATAATTCTTATTAAATTCTTAGTAATTATACTATAAAATTATGAAATAGCAGTAGAACCTCTTGTTGATTGCCCTATTAGTTCTTCTTGTATGTATAAACCCGGCAAAAAATTGCCAAGTAATTTAAAATATCGCAAAAAGGCAGCACACAACCCTCACAACATCTGATGAAATAAGCGAAATCGCTCGCTGTCCGACGTACAAAAAACGAGGGAAAACATCTTCCCACCCACGCATAAAAACCGGTATCCAGATAGTCAGCACTGGCTGCACTAGTCCGCAATGATGATACGTGTGAAAACGGCGACATCCTACTGACAATAACAAGCAAAAAGGGTGCATATAAATCTCACGACAACTTCAGCATTTGTGATGAAATATACAAAATCGCAACTCAAGCATTTGCTTTACAAATATTCGGAAATTCTTTGCTTGCCCAGTTGACACCGTTTGACAGACAAAAAAGATGGGACATTTTACCCCATCTCGTTGCCAAACTAAGCGCCACTAGCAGCTGACTAAACTTGCGAAAGTACGTGGCAAGCGATTCATCATTAATGGCATTTATTCAGGCTTAACTTGAACCGAAACACTTAATTCAGCCGTTCTTTTTGCCGTCTTTCTTCATCAATCATTTTTACTGCGCCGACAAAATCATCTAGCACCTCAATCATTTGTACTGAACTCTCAGCCAAATTGACACGAGCTTTAGCCTTGGCTGCTCTTGGTGCGCCTTTTAGATAGTAGGCTGCCTGCTGCCTGAACTCACGAACCGCAACAGCTTCTCCCTTAAGAGCGATTAAACGTTCTAAATGAAGCCTAGCAATCGCAACTTTTTCACTAACGCTTGGCTCCTCTAACAGCTCGCCAGTTGCTAAATAATGCGTCGCACGCCTTAAGACCCATGGATTACCCAATGCAGCACGCCCAATCATTACCGCATCAGCACCAACCTCATCAATCATTCGCTTAGCGTCCTCCGGCGTTTTAACATCACCATTACCGATAAATGGCACACTCAGCTTTTGAGCAACACGAGATAATATCTCCCAGTCAGCCACGCCCTCATACATCTGCGCTCTAGTTCTACCATGCATTGCAATGGCTGCTGCCCCTGCTTCTTGAGCGGCAAGTGCATTTTCAATCGCAAATAAATGGTCATTATCCCAACCTGTACGCATTTTGACTGTGATCGGTAGCTTGACAGCCGCAACTACTGCATGTACCATTTCGTAGACCTTGCCTGAATCTAAGAGCCACTTTGCCCCTGCTTCTGCTTTGATAACTTTATTAACCGGACACCCCATATTGATATCAATAATATCCGCTTTGGTATTTTCCGCAACAAATTGCGCTGCTGCAACCAATGTTTCCTTTTCACCACCAAAAATTTGCAAGGACAACGGGTGCTCATTTTCAGCAATATCTAACATTCCCAGCGTTTTCTTATTGCGATACTGAATACCCTTATCTGAAATCATCTCCATAACGACCAGACCTGTACCAAATTCCTTGGCAGTTACTCGAAACGCCTGATTAGAAATTCCCGCCATTGGTGCAAGCACAATCCGATTTGGTATTTCAACCGTCCCGATTTTCCAACTTTGCTTCAAAACCTTCTCCATTTCCTATAGCTGTTCTAAGATTGCTTCTAAATCCGCTTGGTTATAATGATATTTCTCTCCGCAGAAATGGCAGACAACCTCAGCTTTTTGATCCTCGATTAAGATTGCTTCAAGCTCTGCTCTGCCAAGACTGATTAAGCCTTTCGTAAATTTTTCCTTAGAGCAATCACAAAAAAAGCATAAAGGCTCCTTTGCCAACACCTTATATTCCACCGAACCGAAAATGGCATCTAATATCGCCTGCGTTGAGGAGTGTTCTAAAATCTCCGAGATAGCGGGCATTGCCTGCAAACGATTTTCAAAGTCTATCAAATCCTCACTCGTGGCATCTGGCATGGCTTGAACAAGAAATCCGCCGGCAATTTTCACCCGATCCTCTATATCAAGCAAGACAGACAAGCCGACCGCTGAGGGAATTTGTTCAGATTCGGTGAAATAATACGCCAAATCCTCGCCAATCTCACCGGTAGTCAATGGCACTTGCCCAGTATACGGCTCTTTTAATCCCATATCCTTGATAACATAAAGAAATCCCGGTGCAACTGATGTGCCGACCATTACTTCTCCTGTTGCTGTTTTCTTTAAATCCACATAAGGATTTCCGACATAGCCTTTAAGCTGCCCATTAGCATTGGCATCAACTGTAATCTGCCCAATCGTATTCTCGCTCAAAATCCGCAAAGTAATCTTATCATTTCCCTTTTGGTTTGCACCTAATATCGCACCTGCCATTAGACTTCTGCCGAGTGCGACCGTTGAGGTGCTCCATGTGCCATGACGAAGTGCCGCCTCAGCAACTGTTTCTGTCGCCAAAAGCGCAAAAGCACGAAACTTGCCATCCTTTGAAATTGCTTTGATTAATGTATCCTTCATCTCATCTCCAACTCTTTTATTAATCTTTCTTGTAACAATGCAAGCGAGCACAACTATTCTACGCAGCTAAACGTCGCCCACCTTTTGAATAAACATCAGACGATTTAACGGCTGCTCACAAAGCTTGGCATAAGAGCAAAAAGGATTAAAGGCGCTTGTCCTGTATCTTTTGCCGAAGCTTTATAGCCGTTAAAATCAGACTAGGCAATTTTTCATTTCTCTGTGCAGGTCAATTTAGCGAACTTTTTACACCGCTAAACGCCGTCAATTAAATATATTGCAGTTCTTGCTCCTCTTGGTAGACATGGTCAATTAGCCCACCGCCAAGGCACTCCTCACCGTCATAAAAAACAACTGCTTGCCCCGGTGTCACAGCACGGACGGGCGCTTTAAAGTCAACGATCGCTTCTTCACCCTTAATCTCTACATGAACCGGCACGTCTGCTTGACGATAACGGAATTTTGCCGTACAATCAAACTCAAAATCGGTTTTTTCATAAGGCTTGGTGAAACTGATTTCGCGCGCTTTCAGGCTGGTTGAAAAAAGCGCTGGGTGATTAAATCCCTGACCGACATATAAAATATTTTGCGATAAATCTTTACCCACGACAAACCAAGGCTCACTACTCTCTGACGTCCCTCCGATACCTAAACCTTGCCGTTGCCCGATTGTATAGTACATCAAACCGTCATGCGCCCCCATGACTACGCCGTCTGTCGTCAACATTTGCCCCTTTTGCGCAGGCAGATATTGACTTAGAAACTGCTTGAAATTCTTCTCACCAATAAAACAAACCCCTGTTGAATCCTTCTTTTTCGCTGTTGCCAATGCAGCACGCTCAGCAATCGCTCGAACCTCAGGCTTTCTCATTTCTCCCAAGGGAAACATCACTCTTTGCAGCTGTTCTTGGGACAATTGACTCAAAAAGTAAGTTTGGTCTTTGTTGTCATCAATACCACGCAGCATATGGACAACACCTGCCGCATCTCTTGAAACCCTCGCATAATGACCGGTTGCCACATAATCTGCGCCAAGCTCTAATGCGTAGTCCAAAAACGCTTTGAACTTAATCTCCTTATTGCACATCACATCAGGATTTGGCGTGCGCCCTGCCCGATATTCTGCCAAGAAATACTGAAATACTCTATCCCAATATTCCTGCTCAAAATTGATTGAATAATACGGAATTCCAATCTGGTCAGCAACACGCGCAACGTCCTTGTAATCCTCCGTTGCCGTACAGACACCAAACTCGTCCGTATCGTCCCAGTTTTTCATGAAAATCCCGATAACATCGTATCCCTGTTCCTTTAAAAGCAGTGCCGCAACTGAACTGTCAACGCCACCACTCATTCCAACAACAACACGAGTCTTTTGGTTATCACTCATTTTGTCACCATCTTTTCATTAGATTATACAATCCACGATTTGAAGGTCGTAATTGCAACTACCTATTATATAGCGGATAGAATGGGATGTCAAAATCAAGCAACGTCCGACACAAAAGCGCCGGACGAATACGGAGGTTCAATTAACATGGTTGTCGCTAATCCTAGCGTAAAAATTTTTAGTGTCATACGATACCACCTATTAGAAGGTAGCATATTTTGCCAATTTGAAGAATCATTGATGAAATGACTGTGCGACAAAGCTTACACATATTGCTTTATTTCAAATTATTGTTCGTATATACGAGGTGTCAAAAACTTTCATCTCGGCATTAAAACGCCGAGCTTTGCAAGCTATTAGCTAAATCAGCCAGAGTGATGTCGTATATTTAACTAAACGCCACTCCTGATATTTCTGCGCCTTCCAAATTCATCTGCGCAGCGCCACACTATTAGCTGCATTTAACATCTACATGGCACCATTTATCTCAAATTAAAACGATTAACAGGATTAAAGCGAATCAATGGTACTGCCTTCACCAAAAACTGCTTCCCAATCAGTCGTAAAATCAACCACTGCTTTATTAATTGATGGCATGCTAAGCGCTTGTTTGATGATGTCAACACCCATTGTTGCAGCCTGTGCGCCATTTTCAAGCGCTGCATTGACTTGTCCGACATTTTTAAAACTAGCAGCTAAGATTTTTGTTTGGCTATTTGTCCGAGCAATTTCTTCCGTTATTTCGTAGATTGCTTCTCGTGGGTCAATGTTTAAATTTTCCATTCGATTAAAATATGGTGCAATATAATCAGCACCTGCCGCAATTGCTAAATATGCTTGAATTTTCGTATAAATGGCTGTTGCAGTCACCTTAGCACCTCTACGTTTAAGCTCTTTAATCACTCTTAAGCCTACTTCATTTACGGGAACCTTGATATATACCTCTTTGTCAATTTTATTCAAAATTGTTTCAGCATCTTTTATCATGCCCTCGTAGCTTGTTGCAACAACTTGAACATGTAACGATTTCTTGGCTCCGATAATTTTTCTAATTTCTTTCATATGACTGAAAAATTCAATCTTTCCTTCATTCTTGATAATTGACGGATTAGAGGTAATACCTGCAATTGGAAGAGCCTCTACAAATTTTGTAATGTCTTTGATGTTTGCCGTATCAAGCATAAACTCCATAATTAATTCTCCTTTTTATTTTTTATTATTCACTAGAATAACATTAGGATACCACCATTCCAGCTTACTTTCTACCTTTCTAATTTGTCATTTTTAAAAAGGCTGTTATATCAATAAATTGATAAAAAAACAAATCCCTCAAAGCACATATGTGCACTAAACATATTTATGCAACATAAATTAAACCACCACTTCGAGAAATTTTTCCTCAAAAATGGTGATTAAATTTATTCTAATCCATCAATATTTGCTACTATCCCATGCGCTTCAAATGCCTTTTGCACCGTTTCGATTTCTGTTTTAGACAAGGGTTCTACATCTTTCATCGTATATTCCCACGACAAGTAATCATACTTACTGCTTCCATATTGATGAAAAGGCAAAAGATGAACAGCTGTTACACCTAAGCTAGATAGATAAGTAACAATTTCAAGAATATTATCCATCGAATCTGTATAGCCTGGAATCAATGGAATTCGCGGGATTAACTCAACGTCATCTTGAGTCAATAGATACTCAAAGTTTGCCTTAACAACGGCAATATCAGCACCGATTACCCTTTTACTGTCTTCAGAATCCATGATTTTTAAGTCAAATAGAACTTGATTTAGGTATGGCATTAGTGTTTTAATTCTTTCCACTGGGAAACAGCCTGTCGTTTCAATCGCTGTATGAACACCTAAATCACTCAATTCCTTTAATAACATAGCCGCAAAATCGGCTTGCATCAACACTTCCCCGCCGGAAAGCGTCACCCCGCCACCAGAAGTCCGATAAAAAATATCATCTTTCATTACCTCATCAACAAGCTCGTTAACCAAGCGCCATTCTCCAACTGTTTCCTCTTTGCCATTTTTAATCCAGCTTGCAGGTTGAACAGCCTTTCTTGATTCCGGATTGGAGCACCAAGGACAGCGTAGCGGACAACCCTTTAGAAAAACGATTGTGCGAATTCCGCCGCCGTCATGAACAGAATATCGCTGAATATTAAAAACCAATCCTTTATCCTTCATTTTTTCGCCTCAATCTACAGTTGATGTTCAATACGGGCAATAATGTCATCTTGTATTTTCCTATTCAAATCAACAAAGAATGCACTGTATCCTGCTACCCGCACCAATAATCCTGTATATTTTTCCGGATGTTTTTGCGCATCAATCAGCGTCTGCTTGGATTGCACGTTAAATTGAACATGCTGGATTTTTAATTTTGTATAAGCCATCAAGAAATCGGCAAATTTATTCAAGCCTCGTTGTCCTTTTAAGGTGTTCGGCTGAAATTTCAAATTCAATAGGCTGCCATTTACAGTCAGATAATTATCCAGCTTACTGACTGATTTTAAAACTGCGGTCGGTCCAAGATGATCACGCCCAACCATTGGAGATAATCCGCCATCAGCCAATTGTTCTCGCGCTTTTCGTCCGTCAGGAGTTGCTCCAACTGCTTCCCCTAAAGGAATATGGGCAGAAACCGTATATGCACCCGGAATGAATTGTCCGCCGCGAACATTTGTGTATTTCTCCAATTCTTTGGCATAGTGGCGGAAAAAGCTTGCGGCAATATTATCTATTTCATCATCATCATTTCCATATTTTTCAAAATCTTGAATGACATGCGTCTGAAGCTTGGCATAATCTCCTGTATAATTTGACTCCATCGCATTTACCAATTCAGCAAAAGTGATTTCTCGGTTTTCAAATACCATTTTTTTAATGACATACATCGAATCGCTCAGATTTGCCTCACCAATTCCTTGTACACCAGAAAAGTTATAACGTGCGCCACCTTCCGTTACGTCCTGCGCCTTTTCAATACAATCTTTTATCAATACTGACAAGAACGGAGTTGGTGCATATTCTCTATGTCCCAAATCAACAATATTAGAACCCTTCACAACCAGCTCAACGTAATAATCAATCTTTCTCTTAATGTCCTCCGTCAATGCTTGATAGCTAACGTCCACTTTATCTCTTAACTCATACATGCTCAATTCCATGATTCGCAGTAAATTAAAAAGTGCAATATCATGCAAGCCATACGTTCGACCGGGAATTGACGTTTCTACGCAACCGACAGTCGCATAGTCCCGTGCGTCGTCTAGTGATACCCCTTTACTCAAAAAAGCCGGAATACAAACCTCATCATTAAACAATTGTGGAACTCCTGTTCCCAAACGAATCGTTTCACAGGTCTTCAAAAGAAATTTTCTCGGAATAAGCTCATTCATTCGAACCGACAAATTAGGCTGCGGCAATAATATTTCATGGTATAAATCTAGCATAATATACGATAGCGGATTAACCGAGGCGTGCCCAATTTCATCAACTCCGCCCAAAACTACCGTATAGCCTGTTGGGAAGCCCGCAAAGCATTTTGCACTGCTCTCACTGCGAAGTAGGACAACATCATTGGTCTTAACATAGAAATCTCCTAAAAGCTCATATAAGAAGTTTTCGGGAACATTGTTTTCTAAAGACGCTTGATAGAAAGGATACAGATACTGATCCATTCTTCCTAGCGATAACGAAGAAGCGTTTGATTCATATTGTCCGACAATGCTGGTCAGCCATAAAAGCTGTAAGGCTTCATAAAATGAATCTGGCTTTTCCGTACTTAGCTTTGTACAAATTTTTTCAATTTCTGCCAATTCATCTTTTCTTTTATCATTTGTTTCTGTTTTAATCATTTCTCCAGCCAAAGCAGCATAACGCATAAAATGCTCTTTCATTGCTACAAAAATAATACGACCCGCTTTAAAGAAATTATTTTCTGGCTGCTCTTTTATTTTTTCCTCTAAGTAATCAATATAATATTGAACACCATGCCCCAAGATAGACGGAAAGTCCATGATAATATGTCCTTGGCCCTTATCCGTTTGATTTAGTTTAAATACTTCGTCCTTTAGGGCATTCTTAACTTCATCCGTTAGTCGATCATTGATAAAGTCCTTCATTGATTTTCCTTCCCAGTAAGGATAAAGCTGTTCAAGATAAAGCTTTTTATCTGCTTTCGTAAACTCAAACTGATCCTGTGGTCTTGTGGCAATGGTATCAATTTCTTTCATAATCCAGTAAGGATCCATTTCAGGTGAGAGAATCCCCGACCTTGGTCTGATCGTTCGATTACCAACTAATAATTCTCCCTCTCGAATACTTATCTCAACATTTGCCATGATGTATTCCACAGCTTTCGCTCGGCGGATAATGGTTGGCATGCCTTCGGTTTGTTTGTAGCTTTCCGTATACAGCAATGCACGTTCCAAAGATATTTGACGTTTTTCTTTAAATAAATTATCCTTCATCAGCTGAATTCTTTGATTGCCATCTACTACGACATTGGCAATATTTTTAGTTTTGTCAATAACTCCTGTGACCATATTATCTCGTCCTTTCTGTTTTATACCTTAAGTATAAACGCTTGAAACAGATAAATCCATGTTTTTCTTGGATTTATTCAATGTAAATTTGGTTTTAAAAACAAATTCCAAGTTTATTGTTGATTTTTTTGGAATTTAATGCTATTTTTGAGTAAATAAAAGGGACGGTGATTAATTGAAAGCGACAGAAATACTCAATCGTAGGAAACAAATAAGCGAAATGCTTTATGATAAAGAAATAATAACCGTTGCGGAATTAGTAAAACAACTGAATGTTTCTGACGAAACAATCAGAAAAGACCTTTCCTATCTTGAAGAGGAAGGAATCATTGAGAAAAAACATGGTAAAGCAGTCTTGATAAGAGAGAGAAAGCTTGAACCCGTTTTACAAAGAACACCTGTCAATTTAGAAAAGAAAAACGCCGTTGTTTGTAAAGCACTCTCTTTTATTAACGAAAGCGACTTATCTATAGGTCTTGATCAGGGAAGTACCGTAGCATTACTCGCTAATCAGCTGAAAATATTCCAACAAAAGCAAATATTTACCGGCTCTTTAGCCGCTATCTTAGAGCTTGTCAATAGTAATCACACAATCCATTGTTTTGGAGGTCAGTATTATTCAGAGGACATGGCATTCAGAAATGATTTGGGGAAAGAAATGTATCCGGATATTCATTTTGACATCTGCTTTTTTGGTTCAAGTGGTGTCAAAAATCGACAAGGATTTTGCACTTCATCATTAGTCGACGCAGAGGCAAAACGAATGATGCTCCGAAAATCAACGATGAATATTGTACTTTTAGACGACACCAAATTTCAAAGTAGCTCTTTGGTACAGGTTGCCCCATGGCGTGACGTTGACGTTGTTATTACAAATAGCTTCATTCCTAGAGAGGTTGCTGCATTCATCAGTAACTCTACCAAGTTAATTTTAGTTTAACGGCAAAGCAGAGAATTTAAGCACCTGAGGGTAACAAAATTCATGATTCAAGCCGAAAATATTAATCATTTTAAAGTTTTATCCCTAGAAAATCATTAAATATACACTAGCAGAATATTTCTGCCCCTTTTTGCCCAAAAATCGGACTGCTTGATTTCAAATGCGTTTACAACAATACTAAAACGACACATCATATCTTTTGTTTCCTAATTAAGTTAAAACGAACTCAGCTGACTTTCGAACTGATTTTCAGATTATTTCTCAAAAAAATTTAAAAGAAATTTTAAAGCAGACTAGAATCTAATAAAAGTACTACATTTTTTAGCTGAACAAAAGCCTCTCTAAACGCCTATAATAAGGTGTTTTGAGAGGCTTTTTGCTTCTAAAAGTGTCAAACTAGAGAATTTTAAAGGTTTGTATAGTGAATTTAGAATTTTTTTGAAACGGTAGTTTGACACTTTCTCTCTTAAATAATCACTGAAAGTCTTAGTATCACTTACTTTTTTGTCTAATTCACTTTTATCATTTGACCAGCAGCAATCGCACCATTGACATAGCTACCATCACTTGCCCAAATTTCTGGATTAAGTGCATATAATTCTTCCAAGCTAATCCCATTCTTCTCGGCAATCAATCCTGCCGAATCACCTGCTTGGACAGCATAAACTCCTGTATTATTGTTATCTGCCGGTGAGGCTTCTGCCTTTTCACTCACACTACCAGAAACGGTCAATACTTCCCCAACGGACAAAGTACCATTGACAAATGAGCCATCACTATTCCAAACTGTTGGATTGAGTGCATAAAGTGCCTCTAATGTTAAACCATACGCCTCAGCAATCGACGAAGCCGTGTCACCGGATTGGACAGAGTAGGTTGATGGTGTTTCAGAAGTTGGTGAGGCTACAGCACTGTCGTTTGAGATTTGGTTGTCGTTAGCCATTTTTACTTTTTCTACTTTTGTTACTTTTTGTTGAACATAATAAAATGTTTTAAACGCATCGCTAGCCACATAGAAAGCAATAAATAAAACTAAAATAATTGTCCACAAAATAATAAATATCAGTAGGCTTTTTTTCGGTTTCATTTTAGCTCTATATCTATTGACTCTTAAATTTTCCATAACCCTTTAACTCCCTTAAAAATTTATTATGTCTAACTAAGTCATAAAGTATTCGTTCTGCACTGGATAATCAGCTAAATCCGCATTCAAAACTGAAGTAATTGCTTGATTTAATTCCGTTTTAGATGTATCACTTGGATTATCAGTTACTATTTCAGCCATATTTTTAACAATAGGATTCCCAGTACCATCCCATGTTTTTATCACATTAAAACCCAATTCTTCTATACGCTTCTCTTTCGGATCAATATAAAGATTTGCAATAATGGAACAATTTGAATCGCCATCAAGATTATTTTTACCATCATAAAAAAAATTGCCCAAACAATAAAAAATGGGTTTCCCTTTGTACTCATCTACTAATTGAATCACATGCTCATGATTTGCAATGACAGCATCCGCACCAAAGTCAATTGTTTTTTTGGCTAAAAATTCAGCATATGGTTGTGGAAATTCCCTATTTTGCGTACCAATATGCTGACAGGCAATCACTATATCTGCTCCTTTTGAACGGCAGTATTCAATCGTTTCTTTCAGTTGACTCAGCTGTTTGCTATTCTTCTCAATACGTTCATGCACTTGTTTATCCATTTGAAATAATTTTAATTTTTTGCTGATTCCTTTTATTAACCAAGCCAAAGGACCTCTATATTGTTCAATCTTTCGTTTTAAAAAATTAGATAATTCTTGGCTTTGCAACAAATTAATCCGAAATTGCTCATCTGATTTCAAATAGTGATGATTGACATGTGCATTTGTACCATATGTGAAATTTATAAAACCAATATGAACACCATTTATTTCTTTGATGAAAAATGGCATATCATTTTCAGATAAACGAGTACCTGTGAAATTTAAATCAATTTTTTTTAAATTTCGCATTGTTGCTTCTAGACCTTTGATTCCTCTATCCAGTACGTGGTTATTTGCGAGCGTTACTAAATCAAATCCAACCTGTTTTAATTTAATTGCAAATTCCACAGGTGCATTAAAAACATACTGTTCAAACGACAATTTTGCTTCAACACCTGCCACAGGTGTTTCTAGATTTCCTACAACAAAATCACTTGTTTCAAAAAATGATTTTAACCCATCAAAACTATAGTTTAAGATACTACCATTTGACTGATTGAATTTTCTAGCATAACTATCATTAAACATAATATCGCCTGTAAAGGAAAGTTTAATCATTCCTTCTTGAGGTGTATTCATTGCTTTCAAGTTGCTCTTTTTAAAATGCGTATTACATCGATAGGTACGCAATCTTCTACCTCCTAATTTTTGATATCAGTACTTGTCGTTCCTCTTGATTAAATAACACATAATAACTAATAAACAAGCTGATTAATGCGAACAACAAACACATAAAACCTAATTTAAACCAATTGTCAATTAGCATTAATTTCCCTAGCAATACACCAACAGCTATCAGTATACATGTTTGCTTGATTCCTAAAAAGACAAGAGGAAAAAA
>JAISYB010000064.1 GCA_031270215.1 Streptococcaceae bacterium
GCCAGCTCTTGACTATGTTGTCGCTAAAATTCCACGCTGGCCATTTGATAAATTTGAAAAAGGTGATAGACGTCTGGGAACGCAGATGAAAGCAACCGGGGAGGTCATGGCGATTGGTCGCAATATCGAGGAAAGCTTGCTTAAAGCCGTCCGTTCACTTGAGATTGGTGTCTGCCATACGGAAATTTTGGAGCTGGCTGAAGCAACCGACGATCAGCTTATTGAAAAAATCGTTAAAGCACAAGACGACCGCCTATTTTATTTAACCGAAGCAATTAAACGTGGCTTTAGTATTGAGGAATTGCATAATCTAACCAAAATTGATCTGTTTTTCTTAGATAAACTATTCCATATCTACGAATTAGAAGTGGAATTAGCGCAAAACGTAGGAAACGCTGCTGCATTAAAGCGTGTAAAAGCCAACGGTTTTTCTGACAAGAAGATTGCTGCTGTTTGGGGCAAATCAATAGATGAGATTAGAAGCTTCCGCCTAGCAGAAAACATTATTCCAGTTTATAAAATGGTTGATACATGTGCTGCCGAGTTTGAGTCATCAACGCCTTATTTTTACTCAACCTATGAGGAAGAACAAGAATCGATAAGAAGTGAAAAGCCATCTGTTTTGGTTCTCGGTTCAGGACCAATCCGGATTGGTCAAGGAGTTGAGTTCGACTATGCGACTGTTCATTCTGTTAAAGCAATTCAGACCGCAGGATATGAAGCAATCATTATGAATTCAAATCCTGAAACAGTTTCAACAGACTTTTCAATCTCAGATAAGCTTTATTTTGAACCATTAACCTTGGAAGATGTTTTGCACGTGATTGACTTAGAGCAACCAATTGGCGTTGTTGTTCAGTTTGGCGGACAAACAGCCATTAATCTTGCCGAACCTTTAACCAAAGCTGGTGTTAAAATTCTTGGCACGCAAATCGAAGATTTAGACCGTGCTGAGAGCCGTGATTTATTTGAAGCAGCATTAAAAGAATTAGATATTCCACAGCCGCTAGGAGAAACTGCCGTTTCAGAAGAAGAAGCAGTTACAATTGCGACTAGAATTGGCTATCCCGTTCTTGTGCGCCCATCTTATGTTTTAGGTGGTCGAGCAATGGAAATCGTTGGTAATCAGCGCGATCTTGAAAACTATATGCGAACAGCTGTTAAGGCTTCTCCAGATCATCCGGTTCTAGTTGACCGCTACCTAGTTGGTAAAGAATGTGAAGTTGATGCAATTTGTGACGGAGAAACAGTCTTAATCCCAGGAATTATGGAGCATATCGAACGAGCTGGAGTTCATTCTGGGGACTCGATGGCAGTTTATCCGCCGAAGCTGTTATCAAAAGAAATTCAAGCAACAATTGAAGATTATACTAAGCGTTTAGCAATCGGGCTGAACTGCTTAGGAATGATGAATATCCAATTTGTCATTCATGATGAAGTGGTTTATGTTATCGAGGTCAATCCACGTGCTTCACGAACGGTTCCTTTCTTAAGTAAGGTAACTGGTATCCCAATGGCGCAAGTCGCAACACAGGTCATTTTGGGTAAAAAGCTAAAAGATTTAGGCTACACAGATGGTCTATATCCAGAAACGCAGCTTGTTCACGTTAAAGCACCAGTCTTTTCATTTACTAAGTTGCAAAAAGTTGATACTTACCTAGGACCTGAGATGAAATCGACAGGTGAAGTGATGGGGAGTGATGTAACATTAGAAAAAGCGTTGTATAAGGCTTTTGAAGCTTCCGGCTTACATTTGCCAAGCTTTGGTGCGATACTTTTTACGGTTGCAGATGAAACTAAAGCAGAAAGCTTAGAGCTGGCAAAACGTTTTGATGCGATTGGATATTCACTCTTAGCGACTTCTGGAACGGCTGACTACTTTGAAAAAGCAGGACTTCATGTCAAGCGTGTTTCAAAGGTTACTGAGGTCAATGAAACAATCATTGATTTAATTCGTACCGGACGTGTTCAAGCTGTTGTTAATACAATGGATAATAATCGAGATTTAAATAATCTTGACAGTTTTACGATTCGTCGTGAGGCAGTTGAGCATGGGATTCCACTTTTTACTGCGCTAGATACGGCAAATGCAATCTTGAAGGTCTTAGAAAGCCAGTCATTTAGTACAATTTCAATTTAGAAAACTGTTAGCTGGGCGCACTTCCCAGCTTTCTTACAAAAAGGAGGCGAATAATTTGCAGGGAAAATTGACGATTTTAGAGCAAAGAGAGCTTGCAGCTAATATTTTCGAGATGACTTTGACCGGTCGATTAGTCCGAAAAATGACGACCTCGGGGCAATTTTTAAATATCAAAATTCCGCAAAATGAGCTGCTTTTGCGCCGACCGATTAGTTTGCACGAAATTAATCACGAAGACGAAACGTGTAAAATCATTTATCGGATTGAGGGCAGTGGCACGCAAATACTGTCAACTATGGCAGCTGGAGCTGTTTTAGATGCCTTAGGTCCTTTGGGCAATGGTTTTGACATTTCAGAGATTAAGGCTAATGAAGAAGTCTTAATCGTCGGAGGAGGAATCGGGACGCCTCCGTTGTATCAGCTGGCAAGAGAGGTAAAGCGCAAGGGGGCTAAGGTGACAGTCGTCCTTGGCTTTGCTTCAAAGGCGGTAAGCTTTCATATCGATAAATTCAAAGCATTAGGAGATGTCTTAGTTTCTACAGATGATGGCAGCCTTGGGAGTATGGGGCATGTCGGCTTAGTCATTGACAAGCTCTTAAAAACACAGCAATTTGATGCAGTTTATGCTTGCGGTGCTAAGGGATTGTTAAAATACGTTGATGAACGTTTTAGAGCACATCCACGAGCTTACATCTCAGTTGAAGCAAGAATGGCTTGCGGAATCGGTGCGTGCTATGCTTGCGTTTGCCCAGTTTATGGTGATAATACCGGTACGCAGACGTTAAAGGTATGTGATCAAGGACCAATATTTGCAACTGGAAAGGTGGTTTTAGTATGACACGCTTGGCTGTCAAGATCCCAGGTCTTGAGTTAAAAAATCCAATCATGCCGGCGAGTGGCTGTTTTGGTTTTGGTGAAGAATATGCTCAATTTTACGATTTAAATCAATTAGGGGCGATTATTACTAAAGCAACAACACCTAAGGCACGATATGGCAATCAAACGCCACGGGTTGCTGAAACAACTAGCGGCATGTTAAATGCAATCGGACTGCAAAACCCAGGAGTTGACGTTGTAATCAAGGATAAGTTATCCTTTCTTGCTCAATTTGAAACACCCATAATCATTAACGTTGCGGGTAGCTGCGTTAATGATTATGTTGAAGTCTGCGAAAAACTTGAAGTAGCAAGCAGTGAAAATAGTCATGTTCGGGCAATTGAATTAAACATTTCCTGCCCCAATGTCACGCATGGCGGGCAAGAGTTTGGAACCAATCCGGAAGTTGCAAGAGAATTAACAAGTAGGTGTAAGGAGGTAACGAAGCTTCCAATCTATGTCAAGCTATCACCGAATGTCACCAATATTGTTGAGATTGCCACTGCCGTTGAATCAGGCGGGGCGGACGGCTTCTCGATGATTAACACCTTAGTCGGTCTGCGTTTTGATTTAAAGACAAGATGTCCCATTCTAGCCAATACGACAGGCGGACTGTCTGGTCCTGCGATTAAGCCGGTTGCACTTCGGTTGATTCATCAGGTTTCAAAGGCTTCTTCCCTCCCCATCATCGGCATGGGCGGGATTACCTCAGCAGATGATGTTTTAGAATTTATCTTAGCTGGTGCGAGTGCCGTAGCGATTGGAACCTATAACTTTACCGAACCCTTAGCCTGTCCAAAGATTATTGAGGATTTGCCAAGGGCAATGGATAAATACGGCATAGAAAGCCTGCAAGGTTTGATTGACGAAGTACAAAGTTCACGAAATAGAAGCTGAAAAACGAAAGGATTATTATGTCAGAGCTTAAGGAATTAATTGCAAAGGATTTACTAGAAATTCAAGCGGTCTTTTTATCTCCGAAGGAACCATTTACGTGGGCGAGCGGAATTAAAAGTCCGATCTACACAGACAATAGAATTACGATTAGCTATCCGAAGGTAAGGCGGCAGATTGCAGAAGGATTTGCCAAGCTAATCCGTGAGAAATTCCCAGAAGTAGAGGTAATTGCAGGAGCAGCGACAGGTGGTGTTCCTCATGCGGCATGGGTGGCAGAGCTTCTAGAGCTTCCAATGGTTTATATTCGCTCAAAGCCAAAGGATCACGGCAAGGGAAATCAAATCGAGGGTCGAATCAAACCGGGACAAAAGATGGTCATCATTGAGGATTTAATCTCAACAGGCGGATCAGTGATTGAAACGGCAAAGGCAGCAAAACGTGAGGGGGCAGAGGTTCTAGGCGTTGCAGCTATCTTCACCTATGAACTAAAACGGGGGATTGACAATTTTGCTGCGGCAAATATTCCCTTTGAAACCCTTTCTAATTACTCGACATTGATTGAAATTGCTAAGGAAATCGGCTATGTGGATGAGGAAGAGCTGACACTTCTTAAAAGGTTTAAAGAAAATCAAGCAACATGGCTGGATTAATCGACTTTATACTTTGTAGTAGGGATAAAGAAATAATTCCTTTCTATTACAAAGTATGGAGTTTTTTGCTTTTATTTACAAAACTCCATACTACATACAAAAAAGTTTCAAAGCAACAAAAAATCTCTATAGCTTGAAAAAAGTTGTATAAAAACAAGTTTTGTTGTTTTGGGTGATAAAGCCTAGAAATAGGTTCAGTCACAAATCGTAAGCTTAGATAGTGTACGTGTTTTTGCTGTAAGTAGTTGATTGTGAGAATGATACGAACGCTTCGAGATGTAAAACGTACGGACGACGACTGTAACGTTCAGGATAGCTTCAAGACATTAACGAAATTTTAAACACATAGTGGACTTGAATTAATTGCGTGAATG
>JAISYB010000179.1 GCA_031270215.1 Streptococcaceae bacterium
TTATCATTTTCATCCCAATCATCTAAGGTAATCGCATAATTTTCTACAAAATCAAACTTACCTAAAATTTTCTCAATCGGTTTTGCCACTTTAGGAGCGTAATATGAAGCCATATAATCCGTCCAAAGAGAACTCTGTCCTTCTGGTGTTACTCCTGCATATGCTACATTACCATCTTGGTCTTTCACAAGTGCATATAAACTTGTTCCTTGGTCTTCCCCATTCAGAATATATCTTGAGTCATCATGGCTAGCAACCTCAAATTTCCGACCTTTAAATTCTTTTTCCATGACAGAAATTAAGTATTGGTCTGCTCTTTCTGATGTTGAAAATTCATCTTTATTTTTTTCTTTATTCACGATACCACAACCTCCTAATGTCAATATGATTGTAAAAGCTATGATGATTTTTTTTATTTGCCCCATGTGTACGTTATCGTCCCATCTGGATTATTTTTTAAATTTGTAATGCTCCCATCAAATGCCATCTGCTTAAATAACTCCTCACGAATTTTAGCATCTGGAATATAGAGTTTCCCAATATTATACAAATTCGATTTGTTTTGACCCTCGTCTGACTTTATGGCTAAATTCCAAAAGTGTGTGCCGTTTGACGCACCATTAACATCTTTTTTTGTATCATTTGAAATAAGTAATTTTTCATCGCTTGAATATGTTTCATTAACCATTCTGATTTGATTGGCTTCATTCGCTACAGGCTGCCAACCTCCACCACCGATTGTCTGACCGATTTGTTCTGAAGCACTGAGTCCTTGTCCGACATCTCTGACATACCACCCTTGCTCTGCACCATAGGCTTGACCATTGCCATAAGTCCCTTTCCAAAGCTGAAAACGATATTCTTTACCATTACTGGTAAACTGATAGACACTGGTATCTAAGTCCATTCCTAGTGCAATTCCTGCATGGTCATACATATCCCCAAAGCCAAAATGACTTTGCGTACCATTTTCATTGGTATAATAATAATCGTTTTTCGCATCATACTCAAAACTAAAACCTTCTTTGATAAGCGAGTTTAAGCCGGGCGTTGAGTATAGCCCTTTTTCAAGAAAATTTTTAAACCCTGTATTATCCAGTGAATAAATATCTTTTAGGTCAACACCTAATGCAAGCGCTACTGCTAATAATAAGGGATGCGTCGCTACCGTAATTTGCGCAAAAGTAGAACCTCTATTTATCAGTTGTCCAACTTGATATTGGAGATAGAACAGTAACACTTCTTTATCAGCTTCAGACAGATTACCATCAGCTAATAATTTGAGAATACCATCCTTATTAACGCTTTGAATTGTACCATTCGGGTTCAGCTTAAAAACTGTTTTCAAAGACTTTTTATAAGCCTTTTGTTTTGCCTCAAATTCTTTTCGGCTCTGACTTCTTTTATCAAAATCAGAAGTTTTCTGAAGTTTTGTAAACCAAGACTTATCTGTTCCTTTAGGTAATGTATAGGTGCCATCACTATTAACCTTTGTATTGTTTAAAACCGTTACGCCTTGCATAGCGATTTTGAGATTATTCAAACTATCATGAAAAAGTCCATTCGTTTTTAGCTTAAAATCATTCAATTTTTTGAGTTTTTTCTCTAATTTCTTGATTTTTTCTTCCAAATTACGAATATTTTTGCTTAACTGTTTATTGAAATGAAAGACTTCTTCTATAAATGAAGCAATAGGGTAGGTTTTAGTCAGAGAATCATAGTACTTCATCGTATCCTCAAGACCCTTTTTCATCGCTTTCTTAACCGCAATCTGCTGTTTAAGATTATCTGAATCTAAAACTTGTTCACTAGAGATACTCTGATTCGCACTCTCATAGCGATTTAAATCCTTTTGCACACCATCAATTGCATTTGTTGTACGATTGATAGTTGGAATAATGAGGTCTTTGAAAAGACCTTTACCTGCTGTATAAGCAGCACCCGATAAAGAATTGCCATCAATTGTTTGAGTCAACTTTTGACTCCCTGATTTCAGCTGTTCAACAGTTGATTTTGCACTTTTCAAGTTATTTGATAGGACACTTATCAACTGACTTGAATCGCTACTTGAATACCGTAATCCCATAGTAAATTGTTCCTTTCTTCCTAAAATGGTCAATCATTCCTCTTCAAAGTCATTCTCAATTATTCTTAAATCATTTTGCTGAGATAGATGTCACTACTTGACTTACAATAAAATTGAGAAGATTTAAAAATATTCATTAAAATCCAAATACCCTACCGTCTTTCATCTCTTTTGGAGATGTTTCTGACTCTTTAGGGGTTAAATCCTCTTTCAACGGCTCAATAATTTCTCCTTTTTTTATAGTATGATTTTCATTTTTCCATTCTTGATAAAGTTCTTGAAATCTTACTTCTTCCTCATCAGAGTAACCCTCAAATACAATTTTATCAATGTTTTCTTGGTTAAAGTAAAATACTTTATTAGGAATTAAACCTATAGGATATATACAAGCAGAGTAATCAAATATCTTAACTTCCCCATCAACTTCAAACATTGACCCTCGATTTAAAATCATCAATTTTTTAGAACCATCTTTTAAATAAACAATACTTCCAATTGCTAACATCTTATTTTTCCTCAATTTCTATTACATATTCACCATTGTCAAAACCTGCTCTACTGACCACTAAAGTTGAAAACAGTGTGAACAGAACTAATCCTACAATAATGATAATTTCTTTTCTTTCATACATAATTATATACATAAAAGTTGTCAACAATATAAAAATTCCCGCCCCTAGAAACCTTATTACCTTACTAACAG
>JAISYB010000186.1 GCA_031270215.1 Streptococcaceae bacterium
CCAGAAAAGCCAATCACGATTGTGGTGTTTGAGGCACCCATTGATTTAATGAGTTATTATGAAATTTTTCAGCATAAACTAAGCAATGTACATTTGGTTGCCATGAATGGGCTAAAGGATAAAGTAATTAGTCATGTGATAGCTGACTATTTGAATCCAGATATGCAACAGGAGTTAAAAAGTAAAGCATTAGAAGTGGTTAATCGAAGTGAAAATGCAGGTCAACATTTTAAAGTTGTTATGGCAGTTGACAATGACGAAGCAGGAAAACAATTTGTGGCAAATTTTGCAAAAAAATATCCCAACATTCAAATGGTTAATCATTTGCCTAAAATGTTACCTAATCAATCAAAAACAGATTGGAACGATATGCTAAGACAGTTGAAGACAAAAGTAAAAAAGGAACCTAACGTATTTCAAGAACGTTTGCAGGAGATATCAAAGCTGCGATCAAATACGGTTGTAGAATCAGTTAAAAAACAATCTAAAAGTATTTAGAAACATTACTGGGATAACACAATATAAGGGGTTAATTATGAATCAAAAAGAAATAAAAGCAATCAAGCAGTCAATCGTTGAATCATCAGCGCTTAATATTGGCTATTTCTCAGGTACTAAAGAAGCCATTATTAAAGCAGAGCCAATGCTATTAAATGAAGTAATGGCAGGTGATATGGCAGAATACTTAACTCAACTTGCACGTGAAGGTAAGGAAGGCGAATTTGATAACGTATTTATCACAGAAGCTGTTAAAGTAATGAAATATTCAGAATTTAAGCAGGTAGCAAGTCAGTTTTTTAGTTACCAAAAAACACAATCAGAAATTTTAGCAGAGCCAATTGAAATTAAACGTTCAACTTTTTTGGCATTGCAGAAACAAGCAGCTGAAAACTTTAAAGAGACCGAAACATACAATTTGCGCAAGTCAATTGAGAGTATTACGAAACATTTAGTTTCAAATGGGAAAGAGGCAATTGGATTTGATCCTTTGTCGGAAGAGTTGGTGATTTTAAATAACGAGAGTGATCTAGAACCATTCTTTGATGAAGGCCTAATTAGCGACTATCGATCACCAAAGACTGAAATTGAATTGATTGTTGAAACGCTATATGACCGATTGTCATCGTCGCAACTTAATACTATTATCCAGGAGATTGATGGCGGTAGTGGGATTAACGCTAAGGAACTTGAACCTGAAAATTTGGTTGAAGCTTTAAATGGCAACAGTAATGGCGTGGGTAGGTTGACGGATGAGGATATTAAAACGATTAACACAGTTATAGCAAGTGATCAGAAAGAATTAATTGTTCATGATGTATATGGCTATTCGCAGGGAGAATATTGGCCTCTAAGTTATTTATGGGATAAGGTGGAATATCCAAATTTTTCTCATGATCAAATCGTTAATTATTTGGAACATGAGGTGGGGGCCTACTATCGCGGCAGTTTAGCAGAAATTGAATTTTATGATAACAACAATGATTTCATTGATGCAATTCAAGTAGATCAAGAGGAAATGTGGTTGAATCCAATTGAAAAGGTTAGAGAATTGACACAAAATCAAAATTTTGTAGACATTGTGACTGGCTTTGAGATTCAGCAAGAAAAAGCTAAAGGAGTTGAAATAACAACGGCTTATATTGAAAACTATCAAGTAGAAAAAACGGAACATGGACCAAAACTATAGGTCAAAAGGACGGACAAGATGGACTATTTTACTTACACACCAGGTGAGGTTTTAATGGAATTACACGCTGATTATGAAGTGCCAGGGCGTTATGATCCCAAAGCTTTTCAAGAATGGTCAAGTGACTGGAATATTGAACGATTAAAGTTAGAACATTTGCGACAATCAACTGCTAAGGAGATATTAGAAGAGCTCCCTGAAAAAGCTGGTTATTATTTATCGCTAGATGGTGAAATTGGTATCTTTCAAGAAGAAAACGGCAAGGTTGTACAGATGACAGGGCCTATGGCCCATAATTTGTTAGTGTTGCATGATGTAACAAATCAAAATGAATTTACATGTAATGACTTGAAAACTTATGCAAATCAACGGTATGTTGTTACAGCAGAATTAGTGAATACGGATCCAGAATCTAAGCGAGCGCACCAAAAAGAGGCTTCAGAAACAATAATGATCAATCGAAAGGCTGCAGAAGAAGTAGAAATTAAAAATGAGAGTGTAATGCAAGAAAAAGAAGAACTTTATACGATTGTCATTCAATCAACAACAAATGAAAGTTCTGGGAATGAGGTCTATTTGTTTTCTCAAGAGACACCAGTATCAGAAGCATTTAAAACGGCGCAAAATAGTTATTTGGAATTGTATCCGGAAGTTGCCCAATACTATCAGAAAACGATTAATGCAGATGAATGGAACGTTATGACATTAGACGAGCGATTTGAAGCGTTGCGAGATGAAATGTTAGAAGATAGAAATCTTGATGTTGCGGTCTATGGTGTAACGGATATGACGGCAAGTAAACATTTAGATCAAACATTAGATAAGGGTAAAACGTTATGAAATAATCGAACAAAAAAAGTGCCTCATGTAACGAGACACTGTGATTTTAGTTTATGAATGCAAATAAAAAGAGATAGGCCTTCACTAATGAGGCAACTCAAGGCGTGCCTTGCCTGTACCTATCTCATGATTAAATTATATGAAAAGAGGAACAAAATGTCAAATTATAAATTAGTAACAATTGATCAAAAGTTCATATCTGAAACTATTGCCAGAACAGGTAGTGAGGAAATTTTAGCAAAGGCGTCTAGAAACTATGTCGGTCTCTATAATGAACAGGAAAATTGGTATATTCCATTAAGGGCAAAGCTAAATAAGAAAAAACCAGTCGATTCCTCTTTTCAAACCCCATTTGAAACGGATAATCCGCATTTTGTAAGACCAGGG
>JAISYB010000192.1 GCA_031270215.1 Streptococcaceae bacterium
CTTGAGTATCGAGGATAAGCAGGAGATTGAAGCTGTTATCGCAACGGTTGGTCTTACAGGCTTTGAGAAAAATTTCCCGCATCAACTCTCAGGCGGTATGCAGCAGCGTGCCAGCTTAGCACGTGCCTTGATTTCACAGCCGAAGGTTTTGTTATTTGATGAACCGCTAGGTGCACTTGATGCGTTTACTCGGATTAAGATGCAGCAGGAAATTTTAAAGATTTGGTGCGAAACTAAAACGACAATGGTTATGGTAACGCATGATGTTGAGGAAGCTGTTGCACTTTCAACCAGAGTCTTTGCAATGACACCTAGACCGGGTAAGATTAAGGAAATCATTGATGTAGATTTACCATATCCGAGAAATCGTGATTCAGCAGACTTTATTAGGGTTAAGGAAAAAGTATTGGACGTCTTGAACTTCACAGACGTTGTTGTTGGTAAAACATAAAAAATAATAAGGGGTAAGTAAATGAAAAAATGGACAAAGATTTTAACATTGGGTGCTGTATTAACAACAGTTGCAATTGCAACAACAGGATGTAATGGCAACAGCAGCAGTGCCAAAAAGGACGCTAGCTCAGTTAAGGATAATACCTTAACAGGAGATCCTAATAAGAAGGAAGATTACGTTATCACTGTCGCAGATAACCATGATTTATGCGGCGGTCCACAGCAGATTGCGATTGAAAAAGGCTTTTTTGATAAATGGGGTCTAAAATACAAATCAGTAGATATTGGTGAGGAAAATAATATTGATGCGTTAAACTCAGGGAAAATTGATGCGTCTAACTCACTCTTAGGTTCAATCGTACCGAAAATTGCCAATGGCGCTAAGGTGCGGATTGTAACAGGTCTTCATACGGGTTGTTTGGAGGCATTAGTTGCTAAAGATTCTAAGATTACCAAGGCGAAGGATTTAATTGGTAAAACTGTCGGTGTGCCAAGTCTTGGCGGTTCAGCTGATGTTTTCATTCGTCGTTATTTATCGGAAAATGGCATTGAGGCAGCTGATAGAAAAACCAAAGTTAAATTCCTAGCTTTAGAGAACGATACGCTAGGTGCTGCTTTAGAGAAGGGCACAGTAGATGTGATCGTTCAAAGTGATCCATTACCACTAATCAATAAGCAAACTTACGGTTTTAAAACTTTAGTTTCTCAAGCGACAGATAAGCCATATAGCGAAGAGCCTTGTTGTGTTGCCTATGTTTCTGAGAAATTAGCTAAGGAACATCCGGTTGCTGCTGCCAAGTACGCACGTGCACTTCAAGATGCAGCAGAATGGGTAAATAATCATGTTGAGGAAACAGCACAAATCCAGATTGATAAAAATCTAGTACCTGATAAAGACTTAGAGAATAATATAAAGATTTTGAAGTCATATTCATGGACACCGACTTATGAAGGTAGCCGTAGCGCTTTACTTTCAGTATCAGATGATTTGAAGAAGATTGGCGTTTTAGATAAGGACGTTGATGCGAAAGTTTTAGAAGCTAATTCATTCTTTAAAGCAAAGGGGATTAAATAAATCATGAAGAAAAAAATTAGCATTATAGTAGCAGCTATCGTTGTGATTTTAGCAATTGCTGTAGCAATCAACATGACCTCTGCAAAGGCTGCACCTAAGGGGGAACACCTCTCGCCTAAAAGCGGCCAGACAAAGCAAAAGCAGGATAAGATGGCTGATGATGAGATGAAAGACATGCCTTGCTGTAAGGATAAGTAGTCCATAAGCTAACTGGCTAAAAAGGGTGTTTAGCGGCATAGAAAAAGGTGCTAAATTAGCTTGCACAGGAAACGAAAAATTTCTTAGCTAATCTAGTTCGTCCATCAGGGCAGATGTTTGAAAATTCATCACTTTACCAGTTGACACTATATTACGAATAAAAACGGGGTTGGGAGATTTGTCCAGCCTCGTTTTTAAGTACGTCCACGTTGGTATTGATTTAGTTTCTATCAGCCGTGAACTTCCCAAAGTTGCTTCGGATTTTTCAGAAGCGCCACGTAGTATTCAAAAGTTGTCGTGAACTTTTCAAAATCCGCTTCGGAGTTCTCAGAAGTGGTCGTGATTTTCCCAAATTTGCCGAGAACTTTCCCAAAGTCACCGTGGATTTTCAGAAATCGCTGTGTAGTCCCCAAAATTCGCCGTTTAGTTTTCCAAAGTTTCCGTGAAAATTTTTAGCATATATCAGCTGTTTAGCGGTGTTGTTTGCATGGGGGTGGGCTTTTTTGCGTTTTGGGTCAGACGCTTTCTATTCAGTTACACAAAATATTTTACGCTATCTTATAAATATTTGGTAAGTTTACGCTTTCTTTTTTATAACTTTCATGTTAAAATATAATTAGTTTAAAAACGGTTTCAATAAAAAAGGGTTTTACTTGACAAAGGGGTGTTAACATGACTACTATTGGACAGGACAGGACAGGACAGGACAGGACAGGACAGGTAGTCTTTTTGCTTCTATTTTTATAAATGATAGCTAATCAAGCCTTGATGTAAAAGGGTTGATTCTTTAATGTGGGTAAGAATAGATTTAGAAAGGGGAATTAAGATGAAAAATTTCAAGCTAACCAAGCGCAGAGTAGCCGGACTTGCCGTCGTGCTAGCGATTGCTTCAATCGGTATCTTTGCCGGCACATATGCCAAGTACGTTTCAACAGTTGATCTTGGCAATACACCAGACCAAAATGCGCAGGTCGCAGTCTGGCATGTTGGAGAGCCGATTTCAATCAGTGACATGTTCTCACCGTATTACTATCATGCTAACGCATGGAGCAATTCTCAAATGAAAGATGTATCTAACTTAGGACATAGTAGCACTGACTCAGAGGTGTATGATACGGTTTTTAACAGTTCTGGAGTAGCATCCCCAGAAAATCTCGTGGCACCAGGCACAACAGGGCGAAAGATTTTTCATATTCAAGATAACTTATATGATATTGGTGACACTACTGGTAGCTTCGGTTCAGGTAATACTGAAGTCAGCTATACCGTTAAGTTTTCAACGCTAGAAAATCAGACTTCTAGGATTAATTTTTCAGGGGATACAAATGACTATCTAAAAACACATCTGAGGTTTAAGCTTTACATCAATGATGTGCCAAAGACTGAGAACTGGGTTAACGCGAGTGATCTTAATACAGCACTAGGTAATGTCACACTCTACTATGATAGTGCCGGTCTTGATGATGAGGTAACGATCGCGTGGGAATGGCCGTTTGATGATACAGATGGGAGTGGAACGTATGACTCAAGCGATGTAGCGGCAGAAGCAGCTAATGCAAAGGTTTCAGTTAGCTTCGGGACGGTTCGATATGAGCAGGAGGATACCTCTGCGCCGTCTGACCGCAATGGTATCATGATATTTGCAGGTGCTAGATGGTTGATACTAAAGCAAGATGATAGTAATGCAATGATTCTCCGGACAACGCCGCTAACCAATGCAGAAGCTGGCTCAGCGGTGACATATAGTGCCGGTAGTGCCGGAGATGTAGCGCAGCTTGGTTTAGGGACCAGCCTTGCGGGTTACTTTGAATCTGATGGAAGCAATAACTATGCCAAAACGAATCCAATCCAAACAGCGCTAACAAACTACTGCAACCAGTTAACTGCCGACGATCTAGTGCGGGTGAAGTCGGTTAGTCAAACGTATCCGACTTTTACCGAATTTAAATTTGATAAAACTTTTGATAAGCACAAACGGACTGATGACACTTCAGAATCATCTGATCCTGAAGTTTCTGCAGTCCGCTGGAAATGGTGGCCTGATGGACTAAGTGATAATCGTTATAAGACTACCATCGCAGAGAGTGGCAGTGATAGTGGTTTGACCGCCTTTGTACCGACGATTGGCGATCTAATAGATACTGGTATGTGTGAACCTGTTCCTGCTTTAAAAGACTCACACATACAATCTCTGTTGG
>JAISYB010000083.1 GCA_031270215.1 Streptococcaceae bacterium
TTATCATCGGTAACTTTGTCAGTCAAAACTTTACTTTCATTTGGGATTGATGAATCATAGAAGCAATATAAACTATTTTGCTCTTTTGATTATATCGATAGAATATCGCATATTTTCCAGCTAGAACACGATACGTTTTCTTTGTGAACTACTCACCACTTAGCTAAACCTATCGGTTCTTAACGCTTGAAGTGGGAGCTTCTTGGGAATAGAGCGTACTTGAAAGCGTATTTCTTTACTCACAGCGGTGTCTCTTATTTACCAAGCTATCCCCGTAGTTCCTACGGTTCTCGTTTGTATCTAAGCTAATTGTTTTGTTCTTAGACCTTCGGTCAGAATATTGATGCTTGCGTTTATATCTCGGTCATGATGGGTATGACAAACAGAACAAGTCCATTCTCGGATTTCGAGTGATTTCTTGCCATCTTTATGTCCACAATCTGAACAGATTTGACTGGACGGAAACCATTTGTCAATTTTGATAATTTCTGTACTCAACTTATTCAAAAAATCGTTACGTTGATTCATTACTTTTTCATGTAGTCGTGCTACTTTTCGTTTTTGTTTCTGATAGTTTTTAGCGTCAAACAAATTGATACCCTTCTTTTTAGCCAGTAAGGCACGTTTTGATAATTTACGTTGTTCACGTTTTAATTTCTTTGCCATTTTTGACGTGAATTTATTATTATCGATCTTTTGACCGTCAGAAAGAATAGCAAAATCAGTTATACCGAGGTCAATTCCAATCGCAGAATTAGTTTTTGGTAACTCATATATTTCTTCTTTACACAACAAAGAAACATAGTATTTACCACTTGAATGACGTGATATTGTGGCAGACTTGATAATTCCTTTAGGTTGTCTATGACGCTTAATTTTGACTAAAGACTTCAATTTAGGAACTTTGACGAATTTATTATCAATCAAAGCCACTGTTCCTTTTTGATTATTGGTCGTATAACTTTGAACAGGATTTTTCTTACTTTTGAACTTAGGAAAACCAACAGATTTATCTCTAAAAAAATTCTTATACGCTTTATCTAAATTTAATTGCGCATTCGCTAAAGCCAAACTATCGACTTCCTTCAAAAACGGGAACTCTTTCTTGTATTGGGCGGGCGTTGGAAAATTCATTTTTTTAGAAGAATCATTTTTGACTTCTCCATAAGCCTTCATTCGGTCATCAAGCATTAGATTATAGACCTTACGGACACACCCAAAAGACTTAGCAAAGAAGATTTCTTGTTCTTCCGTTGGATAGATTCTAAATTTGTATGCTTTTAGTCGTTCCGTAAGATTCACCTACTCTCTATTTGTGATTATTACCTTGATTCTGAATATACTTTTTGATGACATCAATGGGTGCGCCACCAGTTGTCAACAGGCAGAAACCTTTAGACCAAAACATTTCTTTCCAAAGATATTGTTTTACTCTTGGATAATCACGCTTTATCAAACGTGAACTAGCGCTTTTATAAGCGTTGATAAACTTTGTTATCTCTGTTTTAGGCTGTGCTTTGAACATAAATTGTATCATGGAACGAAATAAAAAGGCAATAAGCCTTACATGTCGGTTTTCGAGTTACCAAAGGTAACCCTCATACCGAACGACATTCATCACCCAACTATAAGGATGGGCGACTTCTGCCTAATTACGTTAAAGCCATATTTTTCTGCGATTGGCTTTACTCTTTCTTTGATTTCCTCTACGCTGTAAATCATTCAAAACACCTCTTTCACATGCCTGCTTTTCTAAATTATATCACGATTTCTACTAATTATCATTCCTTCAATGTTCCCCAAAAATCATAACCAGCCTAGCATTCAAAAGGGTGGTCATGATTTATAAATTTGTTTACGGTGTCCTACTTCAAGAGCAATTATAACTAATTCATCATCTACAATATTGGAAATTATCCGATAATTTCCAATTCTGTAACGCCACAATCCCTTGTATTGTCCTGTCAATGCTTTTCCTAATTGTCTAGGATTACTTAAGTCGTCTAAACGTTTCTTCATTTCCTTAGCAAGCATTAAACCAACATGTTTATCCATTTTTTTTAACTGTTTTTTTACATCATCACTAATAACAAGTCTATAAGTCAAGCTCTAACTCCTTAATAACATCATCAATAGAATGAGTTACAGGTTTTTTATGAAATTTTTCTAAAGCTTTCATGCCAATTTCATAGTCTAATTGATCCTCTATCTGCTCTACCAAAGCATTTTTAAAAAGTTCGGATAATGTTTTACCAGTATGAACAGCGTAACTTCTAAACAATTCTTCCTCTACTGCATTTAATCTAAGCGATACAATACTCATAGGTCAACCCTCATTTCTTTTATCTTTGTATTACATTGTATAACACAAGAGCAATCATGTCAATATCTTACCCCCACCCTTTTTCCCCAAAATTAAAAGCTTACAGTTGAGCTGCGTTACATGTGCTTGGCAGATTGTTTGAGCTTGCACCTTGCCAACTGTGCCAATCGTCTATGTATAATCTTCCCAGCCTTGTATCTCAACCTCACTTCTTAATCTTCTACTTTTCCTGTTTTTCAAGAGTTAGTTCATATTGTGAAAACTGTATCATTAGTTTCTTGCTTCAAATATTTCACGACCGCAGTCGCTATAACTTTGTCATTTTTCATGATATAAACAGGGTTCATCAGTTCCACAAACACATAATCTTTATTAATAATAGTAAGAGCTTGATTACTAAGGTTGTAGGACAGCTCTTTTTCTGTTGCTCTTGGGTAAAGTTTGAAAAATGTTTCCAAAAAGTTAGGGCTTCTTCACTTATAAAAGCGTCAACTGACTCATCACTTCCTCCCCACCCCAAAACCCCTCAAGCGTAGTGTGAGCTGTGCTTGAGGGGTGCGTTATAGTTATTGTTTGTTAGCGGGTTCTCTTTACTCGTAGTACAAAGAGTGTGATGAGTACGCTGCCGATAATCGTTAGAAGGTATGATATTGCTTCTCCGGTTGTTGGTAGCTTTAAGCCGCCGGTTGTTGGCAGTATACCTTGTTCTTGGGTAGATGGTGTTGGCACATCTGGTGTTGGTGGTACATCCGGCTCTGGTGTCCGAATGTTTAAGACTTCCACGCTGTCGGTAACATCTACTCCGTTGACGATTGCTGGTGATTTGAGGTCGTCTGGCAAAATGAGTTGAATGTTTTGCGAGGCTTCGTTAATATCATAGCCAGCTGGTGCTTTAACTTCCTCCACACGGTATACGCCTGGGTCAAGTCCGCTACTGGTTAAATCAACTAGACCGTCAACCTTGGAGGAGATGAATAGTTTTGCATCAACTGGATTACTGCTCCATGTGCCGCTTTCGGTGAAGTAAAGTCTGCCGTTTTCTGCTTCATCAGAAATGGTAAACTCTGCGCCGCCGATTGCAACACCGCTAGCGTCTGATGATTTAATCGTCTTTTTGCCGTATTTGTAGAAATAGCTGATTGTTGGCGGCTCAACTGAGCCTTTGACTTCATAGCGTAAGCCGTAATGATCGCCCATTTCTGTCAGGTCATCGTATTTCAACGGTACTGAGAACATAATCGGTGCCGCTGTGCCTCGATAGGCTGTCGGTGTGGCAGTTTGAGCAATCAGATAAATTCTGTGAATCACAGAATTTGAGAGGATACTGCGGTTAAAGACTAAACCATCTCCGTAAAATGAAGCAATACCGCCGCCTGAGGTGACCTTAGTATCTAGTTTGTCAAGCGTAGCTAAGTCAAGTGTACCGAGCGCAACACGCTTGGTAAATTCTTCAAAGAGTAGCTGTTCGCTTTTAAATGCCGTCTTTGAGCTTGCCCGAAAATCTGAGACCGCTTGTGTTGCGTCGTAGAGTGTATAGCTCACGCCGTCAACACCTGCGCCATTATAGGAAAGCTTGTCGACGATTTGTACCTCAATGTTGTAGGGTGAATCAGAGATTTTAATATCTGGTTCGAGATTGATAATCGCATCTGCTGAGGTGTTTTGCACTCGCACAAGCAAGGCAAGAGCACCAAGTACAGTTAATAATGTTAATACGATTGTTCTTTTTAGTGTCATTTATATCGCCTCACTTGCACTTTCTAGTGTAAAAATCCCATTCTGATTGGTTAAAAGTAGTGTATCTTTCTTTTTACCCTTCAGTTTTAGCGTAAAGTGTTCGTCCTTTAGCTTCTTGATGTATGCCTTGATGATATGCGTGCCATCAGTCGTGATAACTCGGAGTGTGTATGTGCCGCCTGAGATATCACGAAGTGTTACTGCTCCGTTATCTGGCTTAAGTGTCACGGATATGCCGTCAAGGGTGACTGCGTTTTTATTTCTTTTATCAAATAAAGCAAAATCAACAGACAAGGTGCTTATCAGCTTAAGTGTGTATCGTCTACGTCGTCTGCGTAAATCTGCCAGTCCGCTAAGTGCAACGGTCAAGACGCTGCTGATGAGTGCAATCGCAGCAAGTATCAATAGGATTGTCTTAGTTCGTCTGTCCTCATCAATCCCTTTAAGCATGTTCGGTTTAAAGGGGACTCTGTGTCCGGTGACAATCAAGCGATGTGAGTTAATCAGATACGGCGTACAGGTCAAAAGGCTTGCTAAATCACGTCCTGCTTCTTTTTCAATCTTTGACGTGTCATCAGGCTTAACGGTCGAGATTTTATCGACTTGATAGGCGAGATATTCTTCTCCGACAAAGATGATAAAGATGTCGCCACGCTTGAGTTTATCTAGGTTGATGAATAGCTCGGCACTTGGCTGTCCGCGGTGTCCTGAGATAACGGTATGTGAGCCGACGCCTTCCCCTGGGTAGCTAGACATGGAAAGCCATGACGCACCACGCTGGAGAAATTCCTCTTGTGCTCTATCAAAGATTGGTAGCTTGACTTTAATCTTTGGGACATAGATTGCACCGATGGTATGCTTCTGCCAAAAGCCTGTTGTCCGCTTGACGTTACTTGCTTTATTTAAGCTTGCCTCGGAAAATGGGTCTTTGAGTTCTACTGCAAGCTTTCTTTCTTTTTCGGCAAGCTTGAGTGCGTCCTCTTTTTTCTTGGCGGCAATCTGGGCGTTTTCAGCCTTGGTCACTCGCTCAACAAGCATATTGTCATACCATTTGCTGATATTATCAATCGCTAAGGGATAGAGTAGTCCAGCCGCAGATAAGGCAAAGAGTAGAATTGCAAAGGTTTGGAGTAGGTATTTTTTGATTGCGCCACGTGGTGCACGTTTAATCTTTTTTACCAATACCTATTCCTCCTCCTTTTTAAAGTTCTAAAACTTGCTTAAGATGTCTTTACTTGAGTTTGCAGTTTCACCACGCTTGCGGTTTCGGTTTCGGTTAAGTTCCGACATTTGAGCTACGGTTTGGTTTAACTGTGTGATGTGATTTCGCTTGCTTTGCGCCTACGATTTTTAACTACGCTTTGTGCTTAGCTGACTTGAAGCGCTAGCTGAGTTTTCAGGATTTTTTAGCGCTTAAACCTAGACTTTTAAGCTTTTCGAGCGTTCTGCTTACTCTTAGGTTTGGGCGTTTGGACTTAGTCAACTACTAGCTGCTTTACCAAACGCCACACCTAAGGCTTCACTCACCTTAGGTGGCGCAGATTGCGCCACCTTTGTCTGAGTTTTTAAACTTTTACTGTTTATGCTGCTTTAATCTCGTTTTCTTTTCTTGACTTAGTCCAGATGACTACTGCACCGATCAGTCCAAGTAGTGAAAGGATAGCAATTGCGATATGTGCCTTAGAGAAGGTGTTTGGCAAGCTACCTTTTGGTACGTTTCCAATCGCATAGTGATCCCCAGCGGTAACTTTTTGTCCATCTGATCTTACAAATTCAATCTGGTTTTTATTATCAGATGTGTAGCTACCTGCTCCAACGGTAAAGGCAACTGGTTGGTTCATCAAGACATAGCCTGATGGTGCTTCCCATTCGACTAAGAGATATTCGTAAGACCCAGTACCACTAGCTCTATTTGGTTTATCCTTCAAGCCGACTAGCTCATTACGGCTTTCCCAGTCACCCGTAACGTCTGGTTGTGTAGCAACAAGGTTTGCTAGATGTGCGCCGTTTTGTGCACGTCTAAGCTGTCCGTTTTCATCTACTGACCAGCTCATACCCATGCTATCATGTTCTTCTGATGGGTCAACGAAGTCTGTCGTGTCTTTACTACCGTATTTGTAGCGTGTCCCTTGTAGCCAGTTGATAGCAAGAGGGGTAAGATTATAGTTTGGTTTAGCGTAGTCAAAACCGCTTGGCTCAGTCATGATAATCCCTGCATTGATGTCAAGCAGACTTTCAGTAGTCCCACCAAGCGCTGAAGTATCATATTTTGTACCGTTCGTCCATAGGAGCTTGTCCTTATTAACTGTATAGTTATTTATTACTCCAAAGCCTCCGGTGCCTGGTGTTACCTTTATCCAGCCGTACTGTGTATAAACTTGATAGAAGCTGGGATTACCACCATAGGCTGGTACATTGCGTAGTAGAACGAAGTTTGCTTTTTGGAGTAATTCATCCGTTATGCTATCGTACTTGATAAACTTCGCACCATAGGTAACAACATAGTCGCTTTCATCTGTCAGTGTTACATCGTTTCCGACATTGTATGCAACCTTATTGTTTTCATAACGATCCGGTGTGATGTCTGTACCGACGGTCATGTTAAAGTCAAAGGTTACTGTCACACCTTTTAGATAAGCGGCTGCTGTAGTTGTATAGTCCGTAAAATCTTTGGCAGTGATGAATTGGTTTTGTGGACCAGTCGCATAGTTGAAAATCCAACCATTGTTAATGCCGTTATAAGCATCAGGTGATTTAAGATTTGATCCATAGTTCTCTGACGGTTTTTGGGTCGTGCTACCTGCGATACTACCGTATTGCTCAGCAATTGTTCTATCCTCTGCAATATTATTCGTTGCGGCATTATCATATACATCTGCCGTTTTAGAACCATCAGCATATTTATCAGAACCTGTTGGTTGTTGTTCAAATGTTCCGATAATCTTAAGAGAGTTGTAAACACCATCTGCTGTGAAGGTTGCAATGTCAGAATTAGCTTCTTTATAAGCTAAGACATAACGCGGTGTTTGCCATGTCCACGTATCTTGGCTACCTTTATCATTAGCGTTAATAATCGTCTTGCTGTAAGTCTTTGAGTTAAAGTTTTCAGTTAAGAGATAGTAAGTGCCGCCTGTATGTATCCCCGCTGAAGTGAAAAGAGCCGTTTTTAAGGTGTCCCCACTGGTACCTATGTCAGCCTTCGTATCATTAACAAAAACGACTTCCTCACTTGATAGACCACCACTTTCATCGTTTTTATCAAGCGTAATCTTGGTAAATGGTAGAACATTTGTATCATCAGCTGCTCTAAAGTCTAAGCCTTTGTCTGGCGTATCAATGATTGCGCCTGCCTTTTGAAGCTTTTCATCTAGATTGCTTGGGAATGGGACTTTAACTTGAAAGCCAACCTTTTCCCCGGCTGCACGAACTACGTATTTAGGATCAGTTACTTTTTCTGTTGTACCAATAGCTAAATCCGCTGCTCCTAGTGTGCCTTCTGATTCCTGCTCACCGGATGCTACTGGAAGAGTAGTACCAGTCGTATAGTCATCAGTCGTTGGGACAAGTTTTTTCTCCAATGTATCCACTTGGTTCTTTGGATAGATGAAGTAAGGATTGGCTGCTGTTCCGTTTGCTGCTTGTTCAAGAGTAATCGGGAATGAGAGATAAGTTGGTACTGCGCCTTTAATAACGACCTTTTCGACATCGTTTTGCACATAAGTTTCAAAGATAGCATAGTACGCATATTCAGACGTTCCGCCAATCGTCACTTTTCCTGGTAATGCCAGTGAGGTACGACCGTTCACATCTGTTGCACCGCTATCATCCCCGACTGTTTGACCAGTAGCGCCGTTAATCGTTAACCCCTCATTTTTGACAGAACTGATAGCAGAAGTACTAGTAGTTTTATAAATCTTTCCAGATACATTACCACTAGTTAACTCTACAGAACCGCCATCCTCCTTTAGTGCCTTATAGGATTCCTTGATATTCTCCGTAATCAACTTTTGGAGATCCGCAAAAGAAGACGTTGAGTTTTGACCTTTCTTTATTTGTTCGTGGACTGCCGCAGTGATGTCAAAAGCTTCAAACTTTACACCACTAAGTTTTTGAGCACCTGCAAACTGCCCACTAGCACCCTCATCATATAAACCAGTGTTCTGATAGCCTATTAAGCTATTGCTTTTAACCTTTGTCATAACAACTATGTTTTCACCATCTTGCGACACATAGTCTGCAGCGCTCACCGTCGTTGCTGGTTGAAGTACTGTCGCAAACAGCGGCAGCAGTAATACTAGTAAAGCTGTTAAATTACCCTTTTTTCCTACCTTCATTTTCCCTCACTCCTAACTTTTTTGTGCTTTCCGACATTTGTTCCTGTGTTACTTAGTGACTTTTTATAAACTACAAATGCACCGATAAATCCTGTGATTGATAAGATTGCAATGATTATCTCAATTGGTACATTTGTCCCAGTAGATGGTAAGAAACCATCCGGTTTAGGCGAATCATAAAAATTTGCGCTGGCTTGGACATGGTATTCACCTTGATTGGTGAGTGTGTAGTCCGCCTTATCCAGTTCGACCGGACTAGCACTGTCGTAGTCAGTCAGCGTTATTGCATTGGATGCTGCTCCAATGCCACCATCTCGAGTGATTGTCCCTGTATAGATGACAATCTCACCGTCTGGATATATTGCTGATGTCTTTGATTCATCAAAGGTGATGATATATGCTTTGTCGCTGAGTTCGTAGTTGTTTGGTGCCAGCTGCTCATAGACGATATAGGCAAGCTTGCCTCCTGCTGCGTTCTTTTTATGTAGCGTTTTTTCTACGTAGTTAAGTGTCAACGTGCCAAGAGATTCTGTTGTTAAATCCTTAATATTTATCGGATCACCACCACTGACTAGACTAGTTTCCTCGATTGCTTTAAAGCCCCAGATAATCTGACTTCTTAGCGTAACACTCTTTTTAGTGATTTCGTCTTTCTTCGTCAGCCTGATTAAGTAGTCATTGTAGAAGTTCTCAAGTGCCAGTGGGTAGTCATCTTCAACAGGTGCCTCCGCCTCTGTCTGTTTAAAGCTTACAACTCCCACACCCTGAGCACCTCGCGTGATTACTCCCTTGGCAGCCATCGTCTGTGAGTTGAGTTCCCCACTATGACTAACGAGATAGGCGACATCTGTGAGTGCATAGCCATGTGGTGCAGTTTCTTCATAGACCACGTAGTAGCTACCTTTTTCCAGATTTCCTGTGACGTAGAAATTATTACTATCTACCGTCAAATCAACCGGTGAAACTCCAGTTGGTGTCCACGCACCTCCAGTATATGTAACCTTGACACTTCTAAAGAGTGCTTTTGTTTTAGCAACTGTATTATCAAGGATATCTTGTGACGAAACATCTTTCTTTTGAAGCTTAAAGTTAAAGGTCGTGTATTCATTTTCCCTTTCCCCTAAGTCAATGACATTGTCTGCACTAAGGGTTGGTGGAGTCGTCCAAGCCTCCCAAGGTGAAGCATGAGATTGTCTGATACTTCTCGCAATCACCGGTTTCATGTAATCAGCTGAAGCACTCTCATCATTCATCGTAATCTGCAAGAGAATCTCACGCATTCCGCGGTCGTATCGTCTCATATTGTTGTCTGTGTCTACTGCCTTTGGTGCACTGATTTCTCGTACAACATAGTAGGCTTCACTTGCCAGTGACAGATTGATTGCCCGTGTTTCGTTTGATGGGTCAGTGATTTTGTTCATATAAGCGGCAGCCTTTGCGTCATCTGCGTCCATTTTGGCAAGATTAGCAACATCACTCGAACCTGCGATAACGACCGTTGGGTCTGGTATCTCTTGTCGATAGAGCCCCCAGTTGGCGTAGTTTGTAAAGTCGCCTGCGTCTATCGCATAGAGCTTATCAAAGCTGACAACACCACTATTGTCTGAAACTGCAACGCTACGATAGGTTTTATTTCCTGTCGTGACGATATCGCCATTACTATCCGCTAGGTAAACTTCAAAGTAAGCACCCGGTAGGTAGGTTGTCTTCCCCTCCTCCGCCATGCCGTCCGTTTTGGTTAGCTTGATACTAAAGTCCTTGAAGTCATTTGTCACTACCTGATTTCCAAAAAGCTCGCTGGCTTTTTGATTATTCGTTGTTGCGTCCCATGCGCTTGCCAGATTACCAAGGACTGATAACAAGACAACGAGGGATACGCTGATTAGTTTGATTATTTTCTTCATCATTACCCTCCCTCTTGTGAAACCAGTGGTGTCCATGGTAATTCTCTCAGTACAGTCTTATTGGTATCAACAATCACTAAAACATTTTTACCACCACCTTCTAATGAATAAACACCAAAACGAATTTCAACATCACTGTTGTAGTTATCAATGTCGTTTCCGGTTTCGACTAATCTAAACCATAGTGGCCTCTCCGCTGTTGCACCTGCGTCTTTGACCGAGTTCTTCGTCGGTGTGACGATAAAATGCGTATTATTCGAATCCTTGATCGCTTGCACAATCACTGACGGATCTGATGGCTGCCAGACTGTCGGACAATCTGGCGCAGCAATGCCCTTTTCCAGTTGAAACTCTGTCTTAGAAACAAGGCTGAGTGCGCCTTCTGAGCCGGTTGCACCTGTCGTCTTGGCAAAGCTAATCCGTGCTACTTCATCCGCTTCAATCAAGCGCTCATCGTAGTTGTACGAGTGAGATTCCCCTGGGAAGTTTGTGAAGCTAGCACCGAGTGCAGAACCGTTAACATTACCACCCTTGTAGGTTATCTCAGCATTTGGTGCGAGGATATTCCCATAGTTTCCGATACCACCGTTTCTAACCGTTAGCTTTTCGGCATTTGGTAGATTATAGATTAAGTTAATTGCAGCGTTGGCAGGCGAAACAACCTCAGGATCTGTGTTTGTTACAAAGCTTGCGCCAGGAAACCAAGAATTTTCAAACACGCCCACAGTAATCTTACTATCCGTCGGATTATAGAATGTTCCGTCCGCCTTAATGTGAAGATTAAAAGTAGTCACAATCGGTGTTGAGGAGTTCTTGCCACCCATAATATCCATATCTTCAAATTGCTTCTGGTCGATTTGCTTAAAGCTAAGCTCCGGTAGCATAACGCCCTCTTTCTTTGAATCCTCATCAAGTTGGAAAGAAATTTCAGTATTTGCGCTACTAAAGACTGTTCGCGTTAAAAAGACAATCTCTCGGATCTGATTGGAAGAGCCTGAAGTAAATTCTTTACCGTCTGCTTTATATAGCAGGTTTTGAGGGATAATTACACTCTGCCCCTCCATCACGTATAGTTTATTGTTTTGTACCTCACTGTCTGTAGCCAATCTGCCTTTAGCTGACATCTCCAATGACTGAGTTTTAACACTAGCTATCATCTCATCCCACTTGACAAAATTAGCATTTGTTTCATAATTACCTCCCCCACCAAACAAGGGATAAGTACCGGTACTATCGGTACTATCGGTACTAAACGTCCCACCCGTTGTAGAAGTCCATGCGGTAGCCTTATATGTCCTGGGATGGAAAGTCCCTGAATCTATTATTTGACTGCTGTCACCTGTCCGCAACCAATCCGATTCTGTTCTTGGGTAAGTTCCAGCAGTATTTTCAATCTTAGCATTGATAAGGTTTCCTTTGACATAATCAAAGGCACCATTACCCAACGCATAGCCACCACCTGAAACATAACCACCGTAGGTAGCTACATCATCAACTCTTCCGAAGTCACCGTTAATTAAAACTTGACCGTTTAAGTGTCCCCCGCCAGCCGCTCCTTTTGCAGCCACCGCATCGCCAAAGCTGACAAAGTTATAACGCCCCAGTAGATAGGCATAGCTGTAGGGGTTGTAGTCTGCCCCTTTTTGACCTTTTACCAAATCCTCGTAGGTTTTATTCGCCTGAGCTTCTGCGTCAGCTGAAGCGACTTGCCGCTGACTAAACAGTCCCGAAAAAGTCGGTAGTATCAGCAAAACCAATGCCACCACTATCAAGCGATGTCGTCGTAGGCGCCGCAGGCGCTGTAACCTTTTAACCTTTCTCATATATCTCGCCTCCTCCCTTTCAGATGAATGATGAAATTATTAGTTGTTTTTTGCCATTTATGATTAAACAAAGCTCTCAAAACCTTTCTTTTTTAGAAAAAACTAAGCTATATAGAAACATTTTTCACTAATTTAGCGCCTGACGTCAGTTATTAAAAAACTTTTTCCGACATCTGACGAGTGATTTAGAAAACGCGACCAACGAAGTTGGATATACGTTTTTATCATGTCTACAATGGCAGGATTCGCAGGCATTTCGATAAATAGAAAGCCGTTTCCTCCTCCATTAGCTATATTCTAACATAAAGCTAATCAAAATAAAAGCGATATGTCCAAAATAAATTAATTTCCAATACAAAAAAAAAAAAAAATGAGAGAGTTTAACGTAAAAGATGATAAAAATTAATTAAAAATATTTTATATAGATGATAAAACATCTCAAATAAAACAAAAATATTGATTTATCGCCAATGTGAGATTCCAAATAAACACCCCCACAAAATAAAAAATTTTTCCCAGATACAAAAATGCCCAACTTTGTAGCTTGAAGTCCAGCACCGTCTACCCGATTTAAAGCAAAACACAGATTGCTGCCGCTTTAAATCCCCAAAACAAAAAAGATGAAAACCTCGGCACGACAAAAAAAGATGAAAAGAAACCGAAAAACTAAAACCAGAAAAAACGAAAAAGCGCACGAACTTCCTAAAAACAGAAGCTCGGGAAAAACTGAAAACCAGAAAATTAGAAAAACAAAAAAAGAAACTAAAACCTGAAACTAAAAAAGATGAAAAACACTGAAAACAGGAACCCGGAAAAGATGAAAAAAGCCGCTCGACAAAAAAAGATAAAAAGAAACTGAAAAACTAAAACCAGAAAAAACGAAAAAGCGCACGAACTTCCTAAAAACAGAAGCTCGGGAAAAACTGAAAACCAGAAAATTA
>JAISYB010000133.1 GCA_031270215.1 Streptococcaceae bacterium
CTATCAGAGTGACGATAGTAAGGTCACTGTCGCCAAAGCAGCCTCACTGAACGATACTTATCAGCCGAAGTTTGAAATAATCAATGAGAATGGTGAGACAAACCTTGCCATTGATGGAACTGCGATTTCAGCAAAGGTAGTAACAACGGTCACCAAGATATTAGGAGATGTTTTAAAAGAATACACCGGTATCGGAATGTTCAAAACTCTGCCAGGTGTTGGCGGTCTTTTCGATTTGATTCTACTATTAACGAAAGAAAAAGATTCAACCTCACAGAAACTAGATGAAATTTCCAAGCAAATCAAGGGTTTGGAAGCACAGATTACAAGTTCAACGCAAGCAATCATTGACAATGACAATAAAAATGCCCTCTTAACAGATTTAAGAAACATTGATACTGCTTTAGATAAGGTGATGAACTCAGGTGAGAACAATAATGTCATCATCAATGCAGAGGATGCAATCAAAAAACAAGCCAGTGGTAATGACAGCTCAGAGATTGCGAGATTAGATGTTGAGCGGAAAATGCAAAATCTTTATGCGACAAAGGTTGTGCAATCAGGAAGTGATGAAAGAACCGGTAAGAGCGGAAACTATACATTGCTTAATGGTCTAAGAGAGCTTGGTTTAGCAATCACAGCGTCTAATCGTTCGACTTCAAATAAAAATATTTTTGAAACCTTTGATGAATTTCAACGTTTAGATAAAAACTGGCAAACTCAAACTTTGAGCGTTCGGGCTGCCTTTCAGCAAAAAATCTTTCAAACTTATTATCAACTCTATGGCTTGATTATTTCAGGTGTTGTGTATGATAAAGAGTTACTAAGTGAGCGAGTTGCCAACTATCAAGCGGTAATTGAAGAAATTGATAAACAAGATAAAGTCGGCTTGCCAGACGAGCTGGTTGCTTTGATGGCAAAGGAAAAAGCAACTGCACTCAATGCAATCGGTAATCTCAAGCTAGCAATCAGTGAAGACAATCAATATCTTGTAACAGATGATACGGCGACGCCCCAAACATCAATCGCCAAGGCAAAAACTATCGTTGATGATCAGCTTACAGCGGCACAAACGACGCTCTCAGCAGATCAAAGGCTCGCTGATAGCGGCATTATCCATAGTAATCGTTTGAATAAAAATTTTAAAAAGCAACTGCGCATTGCAGACGGTGGAAAGATTACTTGGTATTTAAAAGGTGGCACTGGGTTTAAGATTTTATCAAATACGATGGTTTCCCATACAACAAATGAAGACGAGAGCCCAGGAGAATTGGAGGCGGTTGAAAAAGCGGATGTTAACAACCGTTTAAGTTTTGCCGATTTTAAAGATTTAAAAACGAAGATTGAAGCTCATGGTTTAACCCTTCGTCAGGATTTAATTCAAGCAGGCTTTGAAACTTCCACGGCAATTAGGACTGAAATACCCAAACCAGTAAAATACGATATCGAGAGCTCCTTCGATTATAATCTGCGGCTGAAAGCTTGGAAAGAACATCCATATATAATCCGTGATAGCATTGGCTCGTTGGCTGATGGCGACAATAGTATATGGACAGGTGACTGGAAATACGAGGAACACTATCAGTTCCTTGGAGAGAGTAGTGCTGCTTTAAGAATGAATGTACTTAAAGCAAACAATGAACCGAACACAACAGAAAGAGAATGGTATCTGTATTTTGGATACATCAAATCAAAGAACACCAACGGCTGGATCCCAGTTCAGTCAGGAAATCTAGATGCTTTCCTCGTTTATGCGAATTAAGACAATAAAATGTACGGCTTGGGATATTTTATCCCAAGTTTTTTGTGTGCGCCATAACACAAGAATTTTTCTATCACTTGATAGTCTAAATGTATTATAAATTTGTCTGGTGATTTTATATAATTAGTCCTGTTGAATGAAAGTTTAACGATTGTGACATGGCGTAAAACGGCTGTGATTTTGTAAAAAATTCAAAATTTAAGTTTCAGCAGGCACTTTGTTTTGAGTGTTTTACAAAAAGATAAGCAAGTAAGTTTTACACCGTAGAAAGGGGGAACGATGAGTAAAAAGGGTTATTTGAGATTATTTTTTCCTAGTATTGCAGCAGTGATTACATTGATTTTGCAGCTTAATTTGTCCAATGGGATTGTTGAGTTTAAGCAGATACCGTCTTATTATGATAAAGCCTTAATGCTAATCATACCGCTGACTTTACTTGCAGCAGTGAGTTATTTGAAATGGCAAAAGCCTGCGAAATATTTACACAAAGCATGGTTTTATGGTGCAGTGTTATTAGCACTCTCGCTTTATAACATCTTGTCGCAAAAACTCGCATTAATCAATCAACAGGTTTTTCCAACGATTGATAAAATGATTAATGTCTATGTCGTTGATGGTCAGTTTTTATTGCAAAATGATTTATCGACTGTATCAATGCTGATAATCGGTGTATTAATTGGTGGTGTGATTGGGATTGCCACCGGAACGTTGATGGGGTGGTATACTTCATGGTTTTATTGGCTTGATCCGATTGTTCGAGCATTTGGTCCAACGCCGGTTGTTATTTTAATTCCGATTATTTTCAATATTTTTCCAACGACCTACTCATCAGCAATCTTTGTTATCGTCTTGGCGATGTGGTTTCCAACGATTGTGATGACAAATTCAGGCGTTCAAAATTTGAAAAAGACGTACTTTGAGATTGCGGATGTCTTAGGTGCAAGTAATTTCCAGAAAATTATCCGTGTTGCCTTACCAGGTGCATTGCCGAACATTTTTGTTGGTTTATTTAGTGGGATTTGTAGTGCCTTCTCAGCTGTCGTCATCAGTGAACAAATGGGTGTCGGACAGGGATTAGGCTATTACATTAACGCCCAAAAACAGGTCATGAACTATCAAAATGTTTATGCGGCACTGTTCTTAATGGCATTTACCTTTAGCCTAGTAATTGCGATTTTGTTTAAATTTAGATCACATTTCTTAAGATGGCAGAAAGGATTTATCAAATGGTAGGAAAAATTGAGATTAAAAAGATTAATCAGACCTATCCGTCATCAAATCCTGATGAGGATGTGATTGTCGCCCTTCATGAAATTAGTGAAACTGTTGAGCCGGGCGAATTTGTTGCATTGATTGGACCAAGTGGTTGTGGTAAATCAACCTTACTTCGATTGATTGCTGGTTTGGAGCAATCGGATTCCGGTGCGATACTGATTGACGGCAATCAAGTCACAGGTGCAAGCCAAGAGATTGGCTTAATGTTTCAGGAGGCAACACTTTATCCTTGGAAGAATATTTTCGAGAATATCGCCTTTGGTCGAAAGTTAAAGGGGCGCTTGAGTATCGAGGA
>JAISYB010000158.1 GCA_031270215.1 Streptococcaceae bacterium
AATGATGAACTGTTGCGAATCCTTTTTGGAAAAGTATCAGGAGAAAACTACGATAAAATGAATAAAACTTTCCATTACCGAGTTTTTCTTTTGATTCCTTAAGTTTGTTTCGCAGATAATTGCGATCCCTATTTAAAAAACCGCGACGCTGCATAAAATAGCAGAATATAAGTCTGTTAAGCATTATGGAAGCATACCAACTTCTATCTAATTGTGATTGAATCCCATCAATGCAACCAAGAAGAGAAGTATGCCTCTTATTAAAAGAATCATAGAAGCGTTTAGTAACTTTTTCAGCGTTAGCAGCAAAATTACTACGAACAATAGTTTTTACATCAACTATTGTAATATTATCTTCATCATCAAGTTCAAAAATCATACCAGATGCACGTTGATATAGGCGTTCAATATCTTGGCCAATTTTGAAACGTACTTCAACTTTCTTTTTGTAAGAGTTTATATTAGTATAATAAAGCCATATTTGTTCAGTTTTGTTTGTATCAAAAAAAATTATAATATAATCATGAAAAAATTTTTTAATATAAGTTGCTAATTGAAGTCTTATAGCATAAGAAGGAATAGTATCTGATTGACATTGTATAATTTTAAAACCATTTTTATCGGCAATAATATGGGGAGAAAAAATAAATTTACCAATTTGAACAGTTAATAAAGTACTATTATCCTTATTCCATCCCAAATTAATAAAAAGATCTTTTAAATCAAAATTAGTAATATAACGTGAAAATTCAACTTTATTTAAAATCAATTAACACCTCCAATTAAGCTCATTGAACAAATGATGTTTATGTTTTTATGGTCTTGATTATTATCTTTTATAACGCATAACCTATTTGAATCAAAAAGTGACATCACTAAATTAGATAATAAATCATCTGAAATACCTAAATGAAGATGACGGGACAATGTATCTATGGCATTGTCTTGTAAAGGATACCTATTAATAGTATCAATAGCATATTTTAGACGTTCATCAACAATTAATCTATTATTTTCAAAAAAATTACTTAAACGCATAAAGGTACGATATTTAATACTTTTCTTTTTTCCTAACACACCACTAACCGTACGGCTAAGAATTGTTGTCTCTTTATCAATTTGAGAGAGACACTTGACAATAATTTCATGATGAGTTGGTAGCTTGGGCAGGGCAGCTGTAGAGTATTCACAACTAGCAGCCTTCAAAATAGTATACTGTGATTGTGTCACGATGTTCCCATTACTATCAAGCCAAGCTAGAGCATCGTTGTTATCTTTTGTGCTGGCATAGACTATGACCCCATCGCCTTCATGGGAAGTGTCATTCGCCTTAGCACTAAACACAACATTAGGCATTTTTTCAACTTTCGCTTTGACATCAGGGTATGTATCAATTCCGTTTTTCCAAATCTGGTATGCAAGAGAGGCCAAATCAACTTCTGTTTCTTCATCCTCAAGTATTCCTGATTTTTCGTTGTAAAGATCGGAAATATTGATTGGATCTCCATCGAAGAACACTTCATCTGAACCAACTACTTCAGCATTTTCACAAATACGCAACTTAAGTTTTTCCCGAAGGCCAATTATTCGCTCAATTCCTTCTTCAGGAAGAAAAGAATAACACAGTATTTTTGATGATTTTTGACCAAGTCTGTCAATACGTCCTGCTCTTTGAGTCAAACGAACTATCGCCCAAGGTAGATCGTAATTTATTACAATATGAGCATCTTGCAAATTTTGTCCTTCACTGAGTACATCTGTTGATATCAAAACTCTTATTTGATCGTCTTTTGATATGGTTGGGGAGCCGTTGGAATCAGGACTAAATCTTTTAACTATCTCAGCAATGTTGGCACAACCGCCGACTGCGAGTGCGGCGTTGTCGATTCCTCGAAGTTTCAATTGTTCAAATATATAAATGGCTGTATCAGCATATTGAGTAAAAATAATAGCTTTTTCAGTATTGTGTATCTTTGTCAGCAATGTATAGAGCGCTTCCAATTTCCTGTCGTTTTCTGGTTTCCAAACAGAGGTTCTGGATAAAACATCACTTAAACACTTAGTGTCTATTTCCAAATCATGGATAAGTGCTTTTGTATTAAAAAGTGTACTGCGAATCCACTGGTAGCTATTTTTGTATTCTTTATGAATTTGACTATATAAATCCTGCGCCTTATTTTTATAATCAGAATCAGTAAAATTAAAATTCATTTTAAGTCCAGAATAGGATACATCGTCATCATCATCATCATCATCATCAGAATAACAATCAACTATATTAGATTGACCAGAAACGGGTAGGTCAAGATTTTCTTTAAGTGCATATAAAAAAATGTAATTACGTTGAATATGACGAAAGAGTGAAAGCAAAAAAGCAAAACCGCTACTTTCTAACCGCTTAAACAGATTAGTTCGACAAAAACCGATGATACTCGTGCCGGCTTTGGACAAGTTTTTTAAGATTTTTATTTCATCATTTGTTGGTTGAGCTGGAGTTTGAGAATTAATATAGCGTTGGAGACCGTAACGCGGGAGGTTTAAGGCATTGATGGCGTCAACTACTGAAGTTTGATATAAGGCAGCATATTGGTCAACAGGATCACCGCAATCAAGCGAAAATTCAACTTTTTTTGGCAGACGGTCAGGGAAATATGATTTTTCTCCGGAGGAAAATTCTAAGTATTTTTTTCCGCTTATAATATCGGTTTTAGCATAATTAGCTTTTATGAAGCTTCTCGTCCGTCGTACAAGGAAGAGTCTCATGATTTCGCGCCAGTCGTCAACAAAATTACTCTTTTCAAAAGCATTTATAGACCTAACATTTGTATCTGCATGAACAGACGAAAAGTGGACAAGCCCACCCAAAGAATCAATATAACGCTCAGGTATTATGCCAAGATCATAATCTACTGGCAAAAACAGCTTTAGTTGATTTGCAAGGTCAATATAAGATTTATTATAAGGTGTTGCAGAAAGCAAAATAACGCGGCTCTCGTTTTCATCTATATAAGATTTTAAAGCACGATATGTCTGTCCTTGATTGTTGCGAAAATTGTGGCTCTCATCTATTAAAACTAATTTATAGCGTTTCAAATCAGGTAAAACTTGTCTAAGCATACTGTGTGAAACAATTTTAGCATGAAGGCTGTATCTTTCCTTATAGCCCTCCCACATTTGAACTAAATTTTTCGGACAAGTGATTAGCGTATTATAGTAAAGTTCATCTTCCATTATTTTAACTACAGCAGTGGCCATTATTGTTTTGCCTAACCCTACGACGTCCCCAATCATAACGCCACGACGACTATGCAAATGATGAGCTGCTATTTTTACAGCAGCTTGTTGAAACTCTACCAGTTCCTTGGAAAATTCACTGGAAAGGGTGTATTCTGCAACACCCGTCCGTGCCTCCCGGCTAAGATGATAAGCAATTTTAAGATAAATTAGATAGGGAGGTATCAATTCTGACCGTGCCCAGCTTTGTTCAAAAATATTAATCAAATCCTTTGTTATATCAATGCACCAATTATCAAGCCAGCGGGAAGTGAACCACTTGTCAAGCTTACTAGCAGCATCTTGTTCCAAGACATCGACATTCAATTCGCCCTGATTCTTCAGCCCGGACAACGTAAAATTGCTACTTCCAAGCAGACTGATCACAGGAGTGATGTTGCCATCACTATGCGCCAAGTATAATTTAGCATGAAGTTGGTGCTGAAGAAACAATTTAACAACTACTCGTCCGGTTTTCAATTGCTTTAGTAACTTTTGCAGAATTAGCTCGTCACCATGGGTTGGAAATCCGTATGTTAATTGCTCGGAAAAATCAGCTGCCAGTTTTTTGCGATATTGATTTGCCATTACATTATCCAGCTTGAGAGCCTCTGGATCTGTGAAATTTTCTAATAGCTCTTGTTGTGGTGTTTTGGTCATTCCAATGAGTAAGCGGCAATATATTGTTATTTTTTTTCCAGATTCATTAACAATTTCACCTTGCAGATTGTTTATGCCATCACATACCACACCCCAGCCACGAAGATTGAAGTAACCGACGCAGTAGTCTACTCGCTTGGCATTTGTTAAATGCTCAGAAAGCCCGATAGCAAACTGGTTTTCAATATTATCGAAAATTTTAGGCAAATCGTTTACCTAATCTCCTTCAATGTCAGAATTGTTGGCGGTCTAAAACATTGGACAAATTATACTGCGAATCGATTTATCGGTTTTGTAAAAAATAAAAGTAAATTTAAGCAAAAAATTTCTGCAAGAATTCAAGTTGTGTTACCGGATAAACTTCAGTTAAACAATTATAACAAATTGGTCAGTTTCTGTCAAAACCATAGTTTTAATCTAAAGCTACATTTCTCGGTATTTAATTTTTATTAAAATTTTTTCTACTAATTTAGTCTTCTATTGTAAGATACTGTAGATTATTAATAGAAGTAAACAAATAAAATCGATAATTTCTTTGTTTGGCTATTTTTATTCTTAAATCTATCTCAACTACAAAAGTCAACTTATTGCTTAACCGTTATTTTTTGCACTCGGAAAACCGGGTCCGGCAAACTTAGTCGGCAAGCTGGCCCGGAAAGCTTGGACTGTTATTTCAGGGGCAGGGCTTTTTCAAGCCTCTCTAAGGCTTCCAAAAGGGTGCTTCTGGGGCAAGCCACGTTCATTCTCTGGAAAAAGGCCCCGGCTGGTCCGAACATAGTGCCCTCGTCAAGCCAGAGGCGGGCTTTTTCTATGACCAGCTTGTTTGTCTCTTCTCGGCTGAGGCCGAGCGGTTTAAAATCTATCCAGATAAGGTAAGTGCCCTCAGTTTCGACTAAGCGCAGAGGGGACAGACGTTCTTTAAAAAATTCACGGCAGAGCTTAATATTTCCTTCAAGATACTCTAAAAGGTCCACTAGCCAAGGCTCTCCGTAATCGTAAGCCGCCTGGCAGGCGGCCAGCCCCATGGTATTAAGCTGACTGAAACCGGAGCGGCTGATCTCTTCCCGGAAAAGGTGCCTCAATTGCGGGTTTGGCACAAAGACATTGGAGACCTGAAGGCCGGCCAGATTAAAAGTCTTGCTGGGGGCCGTTAAGATGATCGAAATCTCTTCAAAGGCTTTATTGACCGAACACAGGATGTGGTGCCGGCTACGGCCAAAGACAAAGTCGCAGTGTATCTCATCGGAGATAATCAGACAGTTGTGCTTCAGGCAGATCCGGCCAAGTTCTTCCAGTTCGTCAAAGGTCCAAACCCTACTGACCGGATTGTGAGGGCTACACAAAAGAAGGAGCCTGGCCTTTTCCGAGACGATCTTGCGCTCAAGATCTTCAAAATCCATGAAATAACGCCCGTCTCGGTAAATAAGCGTGTTATCGACCAGTTGGCGACCGTTTTCTTTGACTGTGCCGGAAAAAGGGTAGTATACCGGGGTTTGGATGATGACCGGATCGCCTGGTTTAGTGAAGGCCCTGACAGCTATGGCCAGGGCGTAAACTACCCCTGGAGTCTTTCTGATCCAGCTCTTTTCTATGCGGTAGTTAAAACGACTTTGAAACCAGTTGACCACGCTTTGATAATAATCATCTTTAACTTCGGTGTAGCCAAAAATACCATGCCTGGCCGCCTCCACCAGACGGTCTATTACTTCCGGTGGGGTTCTGAAATCCATATCAGCCACCCACATGGGTAATAAGCCCTCAGGCATACCCCTTTCTAAAGCAAAGTCATATTTTATGCAGTTGGTGTTTTTTCTCGGAATTATTTCGTCAAAATTATATCTGGTCATAATTACTAACTATGGTTGAATCCTAAAAATAAAGAGATTTTTAAAGAAAAATATGGATAGGTCTTTTAGGCCAAAAAAATAGTCCATCCGGCGCTTCCTCTGGGGCGGCTTAGTTTCGACCTCAAGGGCTAAAAAGGCTTTAAATCATTTTAAGCTGGAAGTATATTTATCATCAAAAGATGAAGTTTATAAGATTGGTCGGCCTGAGCTGTGAAAGTAATAAAAAA
>JAISYB010000174.1 GCA_031270215.1 Streptococcaceae bacterium
AAAGGCCCGCCAAAGAGTCTTAAACCAACATCTCTACCTTCATCGCTTAAAATTTATCCTTGAATGCGCCGGCCTCCCTAATTTCGATAAGGCACCTTAAGAGTACCATCCCCAAAAAAGAAAATTCTGACGCCTATTCTGCACTAAAATCTGACCAAAAATCTGACGAATATGATATAATACCGTTCATGGGTTGAAAATACCACGCAATAACAACAACTTAAAAAATAAAAAAAAGATTTGACAATCATAAAATTAATGCTATAATAGTTCTTGCATTGCGGGGTGGAGCAGTCAGGTAGCTCGTCGGGCTCATAACCCGAAGGCCTCAGGTTCGAATCCTGACCCCGCTACCAGTTAAATCAAGGGCTTATGAGGAACACCTCATAAGCCCTTGTTGCTTTTTCTAGCGTATTTCTAGCCAAAAGCGAAATTGTTATAATATCTAACCCAGTCTATTTGCCGCTAGGTCATTAAATTAACAGAAAGCGTTTTCGCCTTGCTAAAAATATGCTACAATATGGTTCTAAGTATTGTGTATTAATTTCTTATGGCTACGACAATAGCGTTAATTGAGCCTACGGATTATAACGTCAGAGGCTTGGAAGAATTAACCATGGAAATTGAAATCCCAAATGCCATCAAGCTGTTTTTTTCTAATTCCTCTTTGCCGTTGGTCTACTTTGAGGCATTGGCAAATTCGTTAGACGCTGGTGCAACGAAGGTGTCAATTGATATTGATATTCAGGCATTTGATCAGCCTGAAACTTTGAAAATAACCGTTTCTGACAATGGTGATGGTTTCAATGAGGATAACTTTGATCGCTTTAAAACTTTATTGAAACCACGTGACGGACTTCATAAAGGTATTGGGCGGCTTGTTTTTCTTAATTATTTCAAAAGTGTTGAAATAACAAGTAATTGGAATAATAAGCTGAGACAGTTTGTATTTAAAGAAGGTTTTAGAGGAGATGCGCCCGTTCAGGAAGTTCAATCTGAACAGGCCAACAATACAACTTTGGTGTTCACAAATTTTACTAAAAGTAGAGTGTATGCATACGATGATTTAAAACCAGCATCACTAAAGAGTAAAATCATTGAGCAATTTTTACCAAAGTTATACTCCTATAAGCGTACGGACAAACCATTTAAAATTTCCATTAATTTGGTGACCCGTGACAGTAACGACAAAATGGACTTCGGCTCGGATGAGACTACTATAACACCAAGCGACCTTCCGAAGTTGACGGTCGTGACTATCCAAGATCAACAGTTGGATGCCTTTGCAAGCATCAATATGCTTTATCACATTCAACCAGATACGATTAAGGGCCGTTCTTTAATTGGCTTCAACATCGATGGCCGAACAATAGCAGTTGACTTGGTTCCACCTTCAGCCATCCCCACGGACCATCGTTGTTTGTTTCTATTTGAATCAGAACTCTTTCAGGCTGATAGCGCACTCCAAAAACTGGTTTTACCTGATGAAATTCAACCTGCGATTCTTTACTCTATTTTGCGGCGAGAAATGGGAACGATATTAGCAGCAAAGATTCCACAAATCACTGAAAAAAATAAAAGAACCAAAGATCAATTTGAAGCGCAATTTCCGCATTTATTAGGTTATTTTGATGACGATATCGCCGGATTAATTGACGCAAATGAGTCTCTCACAAACGCACAGCAACGATTTTTTAAGGACCAGAAACAAATTCTACAATGTGAGACGCTCAATGATCAAGATTACGAAAAATCTTTAGAATTGTCTTCATGCGTACTAATGGAATACATTTTGTATCGTCATAAAATAATAAACCGCATGAAATCAACGACACCGGATAACACTGAGGCTGACTTGCACAATCTCATTGTCCCAAGGTTTCAAAAATTTTCTGGTGACTCCGTTTGTTCTGATATTTATCAGAACAATACATGGCTTCTTGATGAAAAGTTTATGGTGTTTAGGACCATTCTGAGTGAACAAAGGATGGATACTATTATCAATGCCATACGACTTGACGATGAAAAAGTTGTTGAATCTGGAAGGCCAGATATAGCGAGGATCTTTTCGGCTGATCCTGACAATGCGATGCCTGTAGATGTGGTAATTGTTGAAATTAAGAAAAAAACAGAGGAAGAAAAAGAAAATCAAAATGCCATAAACCAATTGGCGGATCGGGCGACAAAGCTGATAACTTACTGTCCGCATATTCAACGAATGTGGTATTATGCGGTCATACATATCAGTAATGCGAAGAAGGTTCGTCTCCAGCAAATGAACTGGACACCTTTATTTTCAAAAGGGGAAGTTTATTATCAGGAACTAAAAACTGCACGACCAGATGCCACGATTGCGCCGACGCCAACATTTGTAGTGTCGTTCGATTCTATCGTCGCTGATGCTGAGTGCAGGAATAACATTTTTATGGAAATAATGAGAAACGGAATGAAGAAATTTACTGAAGCTTAGTATAAATCTGATATTGGAGTCTTCAAGTAAA
>JAISYB010000072.1 GCA_031270215.1 Streptococcaceae bacterium
CATTATAAAAATGGGCGCAAAAAGACTACCTGTCCTGTCCTGTCCTGTCCTGTCCTGTCCTGTCCTGTCCTGTCCTGTCCGATAGTGTAGTCATCTTAACACCCCTTTGTCAAGTAAAACCTCTTTTTTATTGAAACCGTTTTTAAACTAACTACATTTTAACACGAAAGTTAGAAAAAAGAAAGCGGAAACTTAATAAATGTTTATAATTAAAAAAATGCAAAATATTTTGTGGAGATGAACAAAGAAACCGCTTGAAATCAATGTTTCCACAAATGAATTTCATGCGATTTTCCTTTTTTAAAGAGTTTGGCTCAGACTCAGGTGTTAAATTTTCAGAACAGTCCAATTTGACATTGAGCCAAGATTCTGCTTACTTTATCGGTTCACCATTTTCATCAACTAGAATAGCACCTTCCGGTAAAGAGTTTAATAAATCACGTTGTTCTTCAGTTGACATTTCTTTAAAAGATTGTGCTTTTTCTGCGATCTGACAATTATTATCTGAGGGCGACCAGCCGACAAAAGAACCCGCTTGAGTTTCATCAGCAAAACCTGCCGTTTTTGTTTCTAAAGCAACATGATTAGGTTTAACAAATAAAACAATTAAGCCAATTAAAGAAATCCCCGCTACCAAAATATTTTTCTTGTTCATAACAACCTCCTTTGTTAGATTAGAATTCTTGTTCATATAGTTGAAATTGAATTGCCTCTAGCCTTCTAGCCTGTCCTGTTGTGCCAGCATAATTACCCCATAGATATGTTGCAGTTGAATTAACCCAACCTAACCAGCCATATTCTTGTACATGAACTCGATAGGTTATTCCCATTTTACCAGTGGTATATACTTGAAAAGCTTCTGTTCTAAGACCTTGTCCAACAGTTCCAGCTGTACCACCATTCGTTTTCCATGATTCCCAACCAATATTTTGAATATGAAACCTATAATAGACATTAGTTCCTAAGTTCGATGCTGTTAATCGTAAGGCCTCTAGTCTTTTAGCTTATCCTGTTACACCTGCAATGTAGTTATTTTTTAAAACATCTCCCATCCATAATCTTGTATATGTGATTGGTGATATAATCCTGTTAAAGCGCGTTGCCGTTCTTGTGCGTTATACTCATCATTGCTCAATAATTTAGCGTTTTCCGGAATTGACTCCAGTAGTTGCTGGTATTCTTCGTCCGTGAAAACAGTTCCTTGACTTACTACATCTGCATTGACATTTAACTTAAATACCACTCCTAGAAATAATAGCAATCCCAATACAATCAAACCTTTGATTTTCCTCAGATAAATTTCCTCCCCTAAAAAGTTAAACATTCCCTCGACGTAATTATATACTAGCTCGGTATTTTTTGTAACTGAAATCTAATAATATTTATCTTTTTTTCAAAAACTGCCACCATTTTTTACTAATTTTAAGCAATAACGTTTTCAATTCAAAAATTTCTTGTATTTTTAGCTGTAATTGTTGTTGTCGTTCTAATATCTCGTATAATTTTTTGATTGATGTTTTAAGTCAGTTGCGTGCGAAACAAAACAGAGGCTGGAACAAAGTTTCGCACCTAGTTTAATCTTTGCGATTTACGAGGGTCACTATAACAATTCGTTTCGACCGACTTTCAAATTACATCATTTCGTTTTGTCTTGACAATTTTTCAAATAAGCCAAATCTTCCTTAATCCATTTGGGTAAAGCGTGTCGCAATGTCACAAAGCCGATTCTTTGATTACGATTGGTGAAGTATCGTTTCCACCCTTTAGTCTGCACTTCAGAATTTTGATTAAGTATCCGAATTGATAGGCTAATTTTTTTGGAAAATTCATCAATATCAATTACCTGCACACGAATTTTTTGATTAATCTTTAGGACATCATGGATATTTTTGACAAATCCCGCCTTCATTTCTGAAACATGAATTAATCCCTGCGTGTGACTATCTAGCTGTACAAAAGCTCCATAGGGCTGAAGTCCTGTCACTGTTCCGATTAATATATCGCCAATTTTAACCATAGCTTTCTCCGATTTCTAAGACTATTCCGAAATAATCACTTGTTCAATCACAACATCATCTTTTGGCTTATCTTGAAAACCAACCGCAACTGCTGCAATCTTATCCAAGACTTGATAGCTTGCCTCATCTATCAAATGCCCGAAAACAGTATGCCTAAAATCTAACCACGGTGTCCCGCCATTGTCATATGCCTCAACGATTTCACTCGGAAATCCGGCGCCTTCCAGCTGAGCTTTCAGCCCCGGCTCTTTGGTTGACTTTTGAACGATGAAAAATTGTGAGCCATTCGTATTTGCGCCAGCATTTGCCATTGATAATGCGCCGCGTAAATTAAAAACATTTTTTGAAAACTCGTCTTCAAACTTTTCGCCATAGATACTCTCGCCGCCCATACCTGTTCCAGTCGGATCGCCGCCTTGAATCATGAAATCCTTGATTATTCGGTGAAAAATCACGCCGTCGTAATAACCTCGCTTAGCAAGTTCAACGAAATTCTTAACCGTCTTTGGTGCTTCCTCAGGAAATAATTGAATATTCAAATCTCCCAAATTCGTTCTAATCGTTGCACGTGCGCCTTTAACATTTGCTAAATCTAATTGTGGATACATAAAAGCCTCCTAATATTTTTTACAATTTCTAGTGTATGCCATTTTCAATAGTTTGTCACTAAAACCGAGCGCTAAAACTTGCAGCTCCTTAGATAAATACCTGCTTTCACTAAATGCCGTCATGAATTTTTCCTGATTACCAACCTAAATCATCAAACAGTGTCAGCTGATTATCCTCTGGAATATTGTGTAAAATGCCAAGACTATCAAACTTTTCAATCAATGTGCTGGATACTCTCGCACGACTTTTCAGCTCATTCTTTGATAAAAACTCACCGTCACTTCTAGCTGCAACAATTTGATTGGCAACGTTTAGTCCTAAACCGTCCACTGTGGTAAAAGGCGGAATGAGTGATTTGCCATCATCAGAGATGATAAAATGATCCGCTGCGGAATGATATAAATCAAGCTTGGCAAATGTAAAACCACGTTCTAGCATTTCATTACAAATTTCTAGGGTTCCAAGTAGCGCCACCTCAACCTTACTTGCTTCATTGCCTTTTTCTCTGATTTCAGTCATTTTACGTTTGACCGATTCCTTACCTTCAGTCATGACGCCAATATCAAATGCCGCTGCTCGGATAGAAAAATAAGCACAGTAGTAATAAATCGGCTGGTGCACCTTGAACCATGCGACACGCAATGCCATGAGGACATAGGCTGCTGCATGGGCTTTTGGAAACATATACTTGATTTTAAGACATGAATCAATATACCACTCAGGTACATTTTGCTTGCGCATCTCCGTTTGCCACTCGTCTGGAATACCTTTACCTTTACGAACGCCCTCCATAATCTTAAACGCCAAGCCACTCTCAAGCCCCGCATGAATCAGATAGACCATGATATCGTCCCGACAACCAATTACATTCGCAAGATTAGCTGTCTTATTCTTGATTAATTCTTGCGCATTACCCAGCCAAACGTCAGTACCATGTGATAATCCTGAAATTTGTAAAAGCTCCGCAAATGTTTTAGGGTGTGTTTCCTCAAGCATGCCACGAACAAAGCTTGTCCCAAACTCAGGCACGCCAAGTGTACCGGTCTTCGAGAAAATCTGCTGAGCACTCACGCCAAGTACCTCTGGGCTAGAAAATATCTTCATTACCTCCGGATCATCTGCTGGAATTGTCTTTGGATCAATACCTGACAAGTCTTGCAGCATCCGAATCATCGTTGGATCATCATGACCTAGAATGTCTAACTTTAAAATATTGTCATGAATGGAGTGAAAATCAAAGTGGGTTGTTTTCCATTCCGATGTGACATCATCTGCCGGATATTGAATCGGAGAGAAGTCATTGACGTCCATATAGCTCGGAATAACAATAATCCCCCCAGGATGTTGTCCGGTCGTCCGCTTAACTCCATTTGAACCTAAGGCAAGACGAGTCTTTTCAGCATTGGAAAAAGACTTATGATAATCCTCCTCGTAGCCTGAAACAAAGCCAAATGCCGTCCGCTCAGCAACCGTACCAATCGTTCCGGCACGATAGGCATAATCTTCGCCAAAAATTTCCTTGGTGTAATTATGTGCTTGTGGTTGATATTCTCCTGAGAAGTTCAAGTCAATATCGGGTACCTTATCACCATAAAACCCTAAAAAAGTTTCAAAAGGAATATCATGTCCGTCCTTATGAAGCCTAGCATCACATTTTGGACAATTTTTCTCAGGCATATCATAGCCTGAACCAAAAGTACCGTCATCGTAAAACTCGGAATATTTACAGTTCGGACAGACATAATGCGGTGCAAGTGGATTGACTTCGGTAATCCCTGTCATTGTTGCGACAAATGATGAACCGACTGAACCACGAGAGCCGACTAAGTATCCATCATCATTTGATTTCTTAACTAGCTTTTGAGAAATCAGATAAATCACGGCAAAACCATTTCCTATGATTGATTTTAATTCCTTTTCAATTCGTAAATCTACCAAATCCGGCAGTGGATTACCATACATCTCAAAAGCATTATCATAGGTCATCTTGACAATTTGCTCCTCAGAGCCTTCAATATACGGCGTATATAAATCCTTCTTAACCGGTGTGATCTTCTCAAAGCTTTCTGCCAATCGCTTAGGATTAGTAATTACTAACTCACGTGCTTTAGCCTCTCCCAAAAAGTGAAACTCGTCCAACATTTCATCTGTTGTCCGAAAATGTACTTTAGGTAAGGCAATCATTCGCTCATTGCCACCAATCCTCATTGGGCGATTAATCTCGTTACCTGGTCCCAGTCCTCTAACGATAATCTCGCGGAAAACGGCATCTTCTTCATCCAGATAATGAACATTCCCTGTCGCAAGCACCGGTCGGTCTAACTCCTCACCCAGACGAATTAAATCACACAGAATACTTTCAAGCTCACTTTCATCCTTAATCGTTTCCTTTTCAATCAATGGCTGATAAACCGATTTTGGCATCACTTCTATAAAATCATAAAACGCTGCAATTTCTTTAGCTGCCTCGTAGCCTTTTGATAAGACTGCATCAAAGACCTCGCCTTTCTCACAAGCACTACCGACAATCAATCCCTCTCTTAGTTTTACAAGTAAAGATTTAGGCACACGCGGAACACGTTCAAAATAGTGCACATTTGACTCTGACACCATTTGAAATAAATGCTTCAGCCCTGCCTGTGTTTTAGCGTAAACGGTGGCATGTGTTGGTCTGGCACGCTTATAGGAAAATTTATCCACCACCTTAACATTTAAATCAATCAAATCACTAACGCCTAATCTTTCTAATGCGTCCTCTAGGAAGATGAACAATAACCGTCCAGTTGCCTCAGCATCTGCATCAGCTTGGTGATGATTTTCTAAAATAATCTTAAATCGCTTGGTTAATGGTCCTAAGCCGTGACGTTTAATCTCCGGATTAAGATTTCTTGAAAATTCCAAGGTATCAATCACAGGTTGAGTAATCTCGGGCAAGCCGTGACGCTGATAGTTAACATTCATAAATCCAACGTCAAAAGACGCATTGTGAGCAACTAAGATTGAGCCTTCGCAAAACTTTTGAAACTCCTCTAGGACAAATGCCAAGGGCTTGGCTTTTTCTTTAATCATCTCATCAGTAATCTTTGTCAATGATACCGTAAATGGACTCAGCGGGTGCCCCGGATCAATGAACATATTAAACGAAGCAATCACATTTCCCTTGTGCATTTTACTTGCCGCTACTTGGATTAATTTATTATAAACGGCTGACGTTCCAGTCGTTTCGACGTCAAAGACAACATAGTTTGCTTCCTTTAGATTCCTCGAAACGGGATGATAAACAATCGGTACTTGGTCATCTACTAAATTAATCTCAACACCGTAAAGTATTTTGACATCGTGCGCCTTACCAGCTTGATAAGCTTCCGGAAAGCTTTGTAATCCCGCATGATCGGTAATCGCTATTGCCGAATGTCCAAAGCTTTTTGCCTTTGCGACTAAATCCTTAGCAGTTGGAATAGCGTCCATTGTTGACATATTAGTATGCGCATGAAATTCAATGCGCTTCTCATCTTTTGGCATCAAATCACGTCTGGCTTCATGAACGATTTCCTGAATATCCTGCACATTCATCACATATTCCTTTTGGAAGTCATTCATTTCAACATTTCCACGCACACGCACCCACATATTTTTCTTGACCAGCTCAAATAATGCTGCATCGTCATCATTTCTTGACCACTTTTGACACGAAAAACTGGAGGTGTAATCCGTCATTTTAAAATTTAAAAACTTTTTGCCCTTGCGTGTTTCTCTAACTTCAAAGTCGAAGATATTCCCCTCAAAAACGAGCTGATTTGCTTCATCGATTACTTCCTTCATCGCTGTGACGACTTCGCTGTCTTTAATGTTGCGCCCCATTTTAAACGTATCCGAGATTTTGGCAGGATTTTTTTTAACAGGCTTATTGTAAACCTGCTCCTGTTGCTGCTGCTCGATTAGCTCTATCTCACGACTTGCCTGCATTTCTAAGGACTCTGCGACCATTGTTTCATCAACGATTGGTGAAATATCAGAACACCCAAAACCATAGCGTTGAAGCTGTGCAGTAATTATCGGCAGATATTTCTGCTGTAATGAGTCAATATTGCCTGCATTATTCATCAATAAGAGGATTTTGCCATCTTCTGCAAGCCTTGGCTTAGCGACCTTAAACGTTCCGCTAATGATTGGCAAATTGCAATTCTCCTCTTGAAAAATTTGCCCCCAGTAGCTTTGGAGCAGTTCATCTGAAAATGCACCGTCATCTGTTTGAATCGTTAATTCAATCCTTGCCTTATCCCTAAAGGTTGAAAAAAGCTGATAGCGAAATTGTTGGTACATCTCAAAGGGCAGTATTTTAGGAAATCGTACAAAGAAATGCCAAAAATGCTGTTCAAAATCAACCTCAACTTGCTTTAAACTCGCACCTTTAAATTCATCACTGCGTCTTAAATCAATATCTAATTTTATTTGATCTAATAATTTTTCAAATAAATCATTTACCATAGCCGCCACCTTTTCCTTCTGTAGTATCCATCTGTTCTATTCTAACACTTGTCTATCAACGTGACTAGGCGAACCTACACACTTTCGTTGAGATGGCTTAAAATCACCGCCTGATATAGACAGATTTAAATCACTTCCGACTAAATAAAGCTGTTTAAATTAGCGCTGTATGTATTTGACAAGAAAACAAAACGAGACTAAACCATAATTGGTTAGCCTCGCTAAAGTGCTTCGTTTTATAAGCCGTATTTTTTGTTGAAACGATCGACACGACCATCTGCTTGCGTGAACTTTTGACGTCCAGTGTAGAATGGATGTGAATCAGAAGAAATTTCAACACGGATTAATGGGTAAGTATTGCCATCTTCCCATTCAACCGTTTCTGATGAATATTTTGTAGAGCCTGACAAGAATTTAAATCCTGTTGTTGAGTCTAAAAATACTACTGGTTGATACTTCGGATGAATATCTGCTTTCATGTTTGTCCTCCTTGCCCTGAAGTGTTTGCCACAACAGAGTTATTTAATACCTTTAATAGATTAACAGATTTCATGCGCAACTGCAACAAAAAATTACCTGACTTTCGTCAAAAGCGCCTCAAAAAGCAGCTGAGGGTTATGCCCTAATTTCACATTTTTGGCTGTCTTAATTATTTTGCTAACGGCTCATCAAGCCATGACTCAAGTAGCTCGGCGAAATTTTCATACATCACACGCTTGATTTTGGCAATTTCAGCACGTTGACTGTCCTTTTCGCGAACAAAAACGGCTTCAATCTTTCTTTGATTATGCGCTAATTGTTGCACCTTATAAATCATTTGTTGTTTATCCATTACTTATCTCCTTTTACGCTTCAGCTCAATTCAACTATCCTTATTGTAACGGATTTCATGCTTAATTCAAAATGTTACCATCAGTCATTTCACTAAATGGCTTAACGAATTTTCGCATTTAGCTTTTCAGCAAGATTTCGGGTAATCTTGGCAACTGCGTGATTGACCTCTTCATCTGTCAATGTCTTCTCACGACTTGCAAAGCTTAGACTATATGCCATTGATTTCTTATCGCTTGGTAGATTCTTCCCTTGGTAAATGTCAAATAATTGAATCCCTTTAAGTAATTTCACTCGTGCTTCTTCAATGACTGCAAGAACATCAGCATGTGTTACTTCTTGGTTAACCAAGAAAGCAATATCACGAACTACCGGTTGAAATTTAGAGATTTCAGAGAAAATCTGTTCTTTCTTCGCCTCAACAATTATTTCTAAATCAAATTCTGCCACATATGTTTCAGTGATTTCAAAGGCTTTTGCGACCTCCGGATGCACCTGACCTAAAAATCCTATTACCGTATTATCTAAACAAATTTTAGCTGCACGTCCCGGATGTAGTTCCTTGATACTACTTAATTTCTCAAAGGTCACCACAAGATTTAGCGCTTGGAAATAAAGCTCAACAATCCCTTTCAAATCTGCGAAATCGTAGGCAACTGATACCGTTTGAAAATCTTTCTCCAATCGATTACCCGACAATGCAATCGCAACATGTGTCCGTTCAGTCGGCAAGGTCGAGATAGTATCTGCATGTTGTTCAAAAATCTTACCAATTTCATAAAAAGCGACATTCTTATTTTTACGTGCTTGGTTATAGCTGACATTTGTCAACATCTCTGTGACGATACTTTGGCGCAAAACGCTTCGCTCAAGACTCATTGGAAAGTTAAGAGCTGTCGTCTGTGTTGGCTCTAGGGTAAATAAAGCTGCCTTATCCGGTGGCAAAAGAGCGTAGGAAATCGTTTCTGAAAGACCTGCCCCCTCTAAAAGCTTGCGACTTCTTCTGGTTAAACGTTGTTTAGGGGTCAATTCTCCGATTAATGTCTGCCCAACTGGCAAGGTTTCGGGTAGCTTGTCATAGCCATAAAGTCTTGCGACTTCCTCCACCAAGTCTGCTTCAATCGTAATATCCCATCTACGAGGTGCTACATTAACCAAGATGTCCTCACCGATAGTTTCTACACCAAAGCCTAAGCGCTCAAAGATAGAGATGACCTCATCAAGAGATAGCTTTGTCCCTAAGCTTCGATTGATTTTGGCAATTGTTGTCCCCACTGTAACTGATGCTGCCTTAAATTCTCCTGAGTTAACCGTATCTTTTAGAACGATACCACCGCCTAAATCAGCAATCAATGCCGCTGCATAATCAAGTGCTTCATTGACCGTTGCTTGATTTATCCCCTTTTCAAAGCGGGCGGAGCTTTCACTTCTCAGATTAAACTTCTGCGAGGTTTTGCGAATCAGCTGTGGGTTAAATAGTGCCGCTTCTAACGCAACAGTTATTGAATTATCATCAATTTCTGTTGACAAGCCACCCATGACACCTGCTAGAGCAACAGGTTTATCATCATTGGTAATCACCAAATCGTCCACAGACAACGCCCGACGTTCGCCGTCTAATGTCACTAATTCCTCGCCGTCTTTTGCCCGACGCACACGAATGACATCTCCTGTAAACTTGTCAAAGTCAAAGGAGTGAAGCGGTTGACCAAAATATAAAAGTACTAGGTTCGTCACATCAACGACATTATTAATCGGACGAATCCCCTCTGCCATCAGGCGATTTTGTAGCCAAAGCGGACTTGGTTTAACTTCAACTCCCTCAATCAATCGCATTTGATACGTCTTAGCGTCAGAAATATCATCAATCGCGACACTTAGTCTATCCTTAGCGCTTTCTTGGCTTTCTCTGACAGGCTTAACATCAAAATGAGGTGTTTGTCCATAAATTGCTGCAACCTCATAGGCAACGCCTCGCATGGATAATGCGTCAGCACGGTTTGGAGTAATTGATAGTTCAATAATCTCATCATCAAGACCAAGATAGCGGTCAATTGAAGCGCCAATTTCTGCATCATCTGGTAGATAGTAAATCCCATCTACAAACGCTTTTGGAATCACTGAGTCGGAAAAGCCGATTTCTGCTAGTGAACAAATCATTCCTAAGGATTCTACGCCACGTATTTTCCCTTTCTTAATCTTGTAATTTCCGGCAATTCTTGCACCGACTAAGGCAACAATCACCTTGATACCTTGCTTTACATTAGCTGCGCCACAAACGATTGTCAAATCTTCGCTTGCACCAACATCAACCGTACAAATTGATAAATGGTCACTATCTGGATGTGGGATACATTCCTTGACAAAGCCTACGACTAATTTTTTCAAACTCTCGTTTGGACGGGTAACCCCTTCGACCTCGATTCCTGAGGTTGACATCACCTCAGCTAATTCACTTGAGGGCACAAAGACATCAACCAATTCCTTTAACCAATTATATGAAACTAACATACTTTCTCCTCACACTTTTATTTAAATTGCGCCAAAAATCTCAAATCATTCAGATAGAAGCCACGAATATCATTAATGCCGTATCTAAGCATTGCTATTCTTTCCTGCCCGATACCAAAGGCAAAGCCTGAATACTGAGTTGCGTCAATTCCGCTCATCTCTAAGACACGTGGATGAACCATTCCTGCACCGAGTATCTCAATCCAGCCTGTCCATTTGCAGACATTGCAGCCTTTCCCACCGCATTTGAAACAAGATACATCAACCTCAACGGACGGCTCAGTGAATGGAAAATAGCTTGGGCGCAAGCGAATTTTTCTTTCTGCACCAAACATCTTTTGGATTAATAATGCTAAAGTTCCCTTCAAATCGCTCATTGAGATATTTTTATCGACCACTAAACCTTCTATCTGATGAAATTGGTGTGAATGGGTTGCGTCATCAGTATCACGACGGTAAACACGCCCCGGTGAGATCATCCGCAAAGGACCTTTTGAAAAGTCATGCTGCTCCATTGTCCGAGCTTGAACCGGTGAAGTATGTGTTCTGAGCAATATCTCATCTGTAATATAAAAAGTATCCTGCATATCACGAGCTGGGTGATCCTTTGGTAAATTCATTCGCTCAAAATTATACTCGTCTGACTCCACCTCATAGCCCTCGACAACCTGATAACCCATGCCTAAAAATATATCCTCAATCTCCTCCGAAATCTGCGTCAAAATATGTCTAGTGCCACGTTTTGGCGTTCTACCTGGCAGGGTAACGTCGATTTCCTCTGAAACAAGCTGTGCTTGAATTGCAGCACGCTCAAGCGCTTCTTTTCTCATCTCAATTAACTCGGTAATCTCATCACGAATGACATTGGCAAATGCGCCAACCTTTGGACGCTCTTCATTAGATAAATCGCGCATGCCTTTTAAAACCTCGGTAATCGGCCCTTTTTTTCCTAACATTTCAACTCGAAGCGCATTGACCGCCTTCAAATCATTAATTGCTGCTAATTTTAGCTTTGCTTCATCTCTTAAAGCTTCTAATTTTGCTTGTAACATGCTTCCTCCTATTGCTACTGAAATAAAAAGAGCCCACGTCCCAAAGGAACGAAGGCTCGCGGTACCATCCTAATTTGTAGATAATCTACACTCTCATTAAATAACGACCTTCGCCGGCTCAAATTACGGCTTCTAGCCGTCCAGAGTGAAATTCATCAGTATCCAAATGGCCTACTCTCAGCAGCTGTATGCCTCTCTTGATTCTTCGACTGATTACTAATTCTTAATTGAGCTAATATTTAATTAACAAAAATAATTGTAACAGACAGGGCGGATTTGTCAAATAAAGCTTACTTACTGATTGACTAATTGCACCCCAATCAACTTCCTCAAAGAATCTTTTTTAATCGTCCACCAAACCATTCTTTTCTTTTTCGATAATCGTTGATATTGGGCCAAATTTATCTAATGGCCAATAAGCAAATTTTACTTCACCTAAGACGTCACTTGCTTTAACGAAGCCAAAGCCTCTAGAATCCTTAGAGTTTGGTCGGTTATCGCCTAAAACAAAATAGCTATTAGCTGGCACAACCACCTGTTTATCCGGACTTTCATTCGTCACCGTCGCAAGTGTGAAATCCTCCGTAAACAGCTCGCCATTTTTATGTGTTTTCTTTTGCTCGTCCAAATAAGGCTCATAAAAAACCTTGCCATTGATATATAAAACATCATCCATATACGATACGTCATCTCCAGGCAAACCAATCACCCGCTTGATATAATTCTTGCCCTTCTCCTTAGCAAGCGGAGATTTAAAGGTAATCAAATCAAAGCGTGAAATCTTCTGATGCTTTAAAATAATAACCTGCTCCTTATTAGCCAAGGTTGGATACATCGAATTTCCAGCCACATTAACTGGAGCAAAAACATTAATTCTAAGTATCAGTACAATAATTGGTACAATTGCTAAAATAACTAGCGTTTGGATCAGATCCTTTTTACTCAATCTCCCCACAGCTCCTTTATTGACAAAATATTTGAGTTTTAAACAAATGATTTGTAAATCATCTCCGTCAATCTTACCATATTTTTGACTTTTCTAAAATTATTTTTGGAAATCGTGATATTTTGTTATACTTAATTAGAATAAATCCAATCAAATATCGAAAGGAAAACCAATGAAAAAATTATCTATCTTTTTAAGCTCTATCGTTGTCATCTTTGCTCTTGCTGCGTGCACAAATAATTCCAGCAAATCAACAAGTAAAAAAAGTGAGACGGAGTCTGCAAAATCAACAAAAGTTGATCTCAATGCATTAGAGCTGCCACAGCTATCAACTGATGTAACTCCTGATGAATCTGTTGTTCTAATAGAAACAACTGCTGGAAATATCAAGGTGAAGCTTTTTAATCAGCAAGCACCATTAGCTGTTGAAAACTTTGTCACTCATGCCAAGGAGGGTTATTACAACAATACCATCTTTCACCGAGTTATCAATGAATTTATGATTCAAGGCGGAGATCCTAAGGGCAACGGCACTGGTGGTGAGTCAATCTGGAAAGGTAAAGACACGAAAAAAGATAATGGTAATGGTTTTAAAAATGAAATCAGCAACCAGCTTTATAATCTCCGCGGCGCATTATCTATGGCAAATTCCGGCAAGGATACCAATGCTTCACAGTGGTTCATCAACCAAAATAACGAAGATGTCAGTGACGGACTTTTAAGCGAGGATTATCCAGCCAAGATTATCAAAGCTTATCAGAATGGTGGTAATCCAAATCTTGACGGTAACTACACCGTTTTCGGACAGGTCATCGAAGGAATGGACGTTGTTGACAATATCGCCTCTCAAGAAGTCCAAGCAAATGACAGTGGCGAGAAAAGTTCGCCAGTTACTCCGGTAACAATCACCGCAATGAACGTCTTACAAGAAGCAAAATAACATTCACG